>JAQGJF010000220.1 GCA_028290765.1 Tardiphaga sp. | reverse complement strand
GATACTGGATTCGGCCCCGACTGGATCATACCGTCATTTCTTACGGTAAGCTCGGAGCGCGGAGCCGCCGCAATGCGCTCAAAAAGCGCGCGGAGTTCTGGCCGCAGCCCGTCGCCGCGCGTCGTGGCGAAAGCGTGAAAGTTGAGGAAAGACGTCATCTCGAAATCTCCTACGAAGGAACGGCAAGCTGTTAGCGCCACTGCGACGAATATGGGAAGGCGGCTTCAGTTCTGCCATTAAATGCTGTTTTAGAAAGCACTTCGGTGTGGACGTTCGAGCGGGAAAGTATCTGCACTGAAACCTGACGCGCTACTGCATCATTCCGATCGCTCTAGCCAAGACACCAGTGAGCAGTTCCAAAGGTTGATTGCGATCACGGCGTCGTCTGTTCGATAAGCCGTTCCGGCAACGTCTGGGACAATGCGGCGATGGAAAGCTGCTTCTCGTCGTTGAAGACCGAGCGAACGGCGTCACGGGACGAGGCCAAGGCCGACGTGTTCGATTATATTGAGCGCTTCTACAACCGCGCATCAGAACACCCATCTGTCTATGTTGTTGAAGAGAAGAGACTTTGCTGATTGGGATGCGATCCCGTGGGGTATCTTGGGTTCTGTCGCGCTCGTTCGGCGATAGATTGAGCAGAAGCTGTTATAAGCGAGGTGCTGGGCGAAGATCCAAGGACCATCCGACAGAGGATGGACGGCTTCGATCTCGCCGGCTTCAGCGGCCAGCCGGAGTGTCTTGGGCGCGATTTTCAGGAGCTTTGCGGCGTTGCCAAGGTTGAGCCAAGGTTCGATCTCGTCCTCGGCGGGCTTGAACACCGGGATGTGGTAGTTCGAGCGTATTGATGTGACGCGCTCGCGGGTCCAGACCGCGCAATGTCCGTTAGCACCTCTCCCGCTTCCCGGCGAGCGATTGCCTCACGTCGCTGGTGAACGGTCAGCTTGGGCTTGCGACCGAGGATCACCCCCTCGCCTTTGCGCGCTCGCGGCCCTCGCCCGTCCGCGTTCGAATCAGTTCGCGCTCGAACTCGGCTAAGCCACCCAACATGGTAAGCATCAAGCGACCGTGCGCCGTCGTGGTGTCGGCCCAGGTGTCCCCGAGCGATTTGAAGCCGGCGCCCTTTTTGCCCATCGTTCCCAACAGATTGAGCAAATCTCGCGTTGACCGCGCCAACCGATCAATCCGAGTGACAACCAGCACATCTCCCTTCGCGAGTACCCCATCAGCCGGGCCAGTTGCTTACGATCCGACCGCGCGCCGGCCTGCGGTTTATATGGGTCAACGGATCTGTGCATAAATCGTGATTTTTGCACAAGGCTCGGAATTAGTTTGATTCGCACATGCGTCCGCAAAGATATCCCGAACCCGGCATCGGCCGACCTTCCCACATCAGCACAGAGCGATCGTCCGTCCTGATGCTGCGATAACGAAGATGGCGGTTGATCTCGTGTGTCTTGGTCAGATTGCCCAGGTTCAAAGAAGTTCCTTTATGAAAGTCAATTTAATGGTGTCCGCGGATTGCGGGACTACATCATCTTCATGCATTCGGCGTTCCAGTGAATCTTAGTAGAGAGCTTCCTAGAGTCGCACTTTCCGGTAAGTGTTGCGATCGTGTTCTTCGTGATCTTGGCCTCGCCTAACGCTTCATTTGCGCGAGCCAGAGGCCAGGAGGAGGCAACGCGACATTTGGGAGGGCCGACCAGACGCCGATGCAAGTAGCGCGCTGGACAATGTGCAGCTCGACCCCAGCGGGATCGGAAACGCCTCCAACACAGCTCCGATACCGTCGCCGCGCATAAGCGTCCCGACGATCCCGCAGTTTAAGTGGTGCAAAGAGGAGTTGCGACTTGATTAATCCAAGAATGGCGAACGGCTACGAGCAACCAGTCAACTGGGCAGGGATTGTTGTTCTCGTCGCAGTTGCGCTGCCGGTTTTGGGCTTTCTTTTCGAGACGAAATGGACAGGCGCGAGCCGTCGCCTACCCCTGACTCTAGGAGAACGTGTCCGACTGAATAAGGGGAGTCCAATCGGTTTAGTTGTTGAGATTGGTGAGCTAGTGACCATCGCTTGGCCGGGCGGCGAAGCAACATTCCCTCCGGAATGTTTGCACCGCGTCTAGCGCGTCCGCAGTATTTCGACAATGGGTGGATTTTCGCTGTTTAGATGCCCAGGGGCGCTTAATGAAGACCACCCGCCGTTCGTGTTCGCTGGCATCTGGACCGAATTCAAGGGCGACCGTGGCACCAAGTGGAAACCCATTCCCGGCCCGCACAACGTTCACGGCTTCCTGACGACCGCGCCGAACGCCGTAGTAGAGCCAATCCGCCCCAAGGCGATGCCGGTGATCCCGACGGCCGACGAAGAGACGACGACGTCTGGATGCGAGCGCCGTGGGACGAGACCAGGGCTCTGCAACGCCCGCTGCCGGGGGCGGCGTGACGGACCGGCGATCCGCCAAGGGCCGGTCGCAATTTGTTCAAGAATAGGTGCCAAAATAGTATAACGACTGCTGGCCGGCTGTACGTCAGCGGCAGTTAAGGGGCCTTAGAAACGATCCCAGGCCCTTTTTCGTTTAGACCGAAGTTTCAAGGTTTCGACCATGACGGCACGGCAGAGAAAAACCGGCTCCGAACTTGAGCAAATGATCTTGGCGCGTGTGCCCGCCGAATTAGCAGGTCGGGGTGATCCGTGTAGGTGGCAGATGGGATGCCTTCGCCGAAGTAATTGACAAGGATAAGCATCCGGATTGTCTGGCGCGTGTCATGCTAATCACCTCGGAGCCTCGCTCCCGATACGAACTAGACTAGCCGATTTAGAGGGAACGAACCGCCAGCGCCGCGCTTGAGTCCCATTTCTGGTGCGTTGGAGTCAGATGCCATGAGCAACGCCCGCTCCACCCGATACCGCAGAACTGGCCCTTGCCGAAGAGGACGACGCCAAGGCGGACCTGCTGCATAAGCTCGCGGATGAAAGTGATCGGGAGCTTCTTTGCACCGCCGAATGGCTTTCGGTCCAGCCATCCCTCAAAAATGAGCAGCCGCCAAAAGCAGGAAACGCCGAGGTGCAGCCTGAGCGGGACCCATATCAATCCCGCCGTTGAAATGCGAAACGATAGTCCGGTACTCACGAATTCCGGACTGGACGCTATTCCTAATTTGCGTGACGACCTATGAACTGGGCCTCAATAGTTCGGCACACGGCCATTGTGATTGGTGCAGTTTTTGTCGCCAGCGCGATAATCTATTTAGTGGTCAGGTTGATCGTCATCGACCTGTGAGGCTCGGAACGTTTCGCTTAGCGGCGGCTTGATCGCGCATTGCGGCGTCTGGGTCGAGCCCTCATTGCTGGCGGAGATCGAATACCGCGCGAAAGTCTGCCGAGGGCAAGGTGCGTCATCCGTTCTTCAAGGGCCTACGGGAGGACTCATAAAACTCATTCATAGGTTTAAGGACCTGACGCCCGAAAAACGTCCGCAGGACCCGCATCTGGACGGGACTGGCCTTCGCTTCCAAAGATTGGAGCACGAACTAAAACTTAATTTAATGGTGGCGGCAGATTGCGAACCTACATCAGGTTCACGCGTCGAGTGAAAGCTCCACTGCGGATTGTCACCACTCCAAGCTCAACGGTATTGTGTTAGCCATGCATTATTGGCCTGAATGTCTACGGGGCCAAGCGGCAACGTATCGGAAACTTGCCCAGCGGACGGACGATCCTGTCGTCAAAAAAAATCTGCTTGAGTTGACGTCGGTCTGCGAGCACATCGCCAATAGTATCGAGGACCGTCTGACAGGCGGGTGATGGGCGCTGAACATGAGGCTACCTGCACACGTGCACGACGCCGAAATTGAGATTGGCAAGAGTCCAGAGCCGCCGCCGCGCGATGGTCCACTGCAATGACCGTGACCTATCACGTCGCTTTACCCTTCATCCGAGCCGAGGACGGCACCATCGTGCCGGGCGAGGCGATTGAATGCCGGAATACTGGGGCTGCGATCCTGAGAGCGGAAATCCTATCGCGAATTCAAAGCAGCATTGGCGCTATTGCATTTAGCCGAACTGGTGATCCCGACGTGGGCAAGTTCGAGGACGCAGTGGTTCTCAAGCGGTTTGGCGACTTGCCGAGCGATATAACGATGTTATTCTGATCTGCCGGAACGCGCGATTTAGCTCCGGTGCATCATCGAGACTTTGCCGCGTTGAACCGTTAACGATCACGCCTCCATCGCACCCAGCGCGTTCCGTTCCGACCGCCGTGGCATTGTAGCGCAACTGTTGGGCCGTCCATAAGGGTCAGATTAGCGACTTTTGGTTCTTGATCTTCCTCATCCTCCTCCGCCCCCGAAAGCGAACCCTCCGCAATCACGGACCTGCCTCGGGGACCACGGTCAACCAAAAGTAGACAGTCTCGACGTTTTGGCCGTCGATCATGATCATCCCACCACCGCTAAGTTCTTGTGCGATCATAAGCCACCGTCAAAAATAATGCCCGGCCCGGCATCGGTTCCGCAACCCGCGTCAAATCTGAGCCGTCGTCGCGCAGCCGTGGCCGCCTGTGCTTTTCTGGCGACGGCGAGAGTATTGACGCGGGTTTGATCGCACTAGGGAAGTCGCTAGTTAGCGTCTAAACTGAAAGAGCAAACAGGCCAGTACCCGCCGCCGGGTGCTGTCCTAATTAAGACACTCATATTTCAAATTAGGACGGAACGATTTATCTTGGGGATCCCCCGGCAGCTTGCTCAGATTGGCCAGGGTGCGCTTCTGCGCGCGGCCATGCTCGTCGCGATAGCTCTCCCGCAACAGCACCGCAGGCGGCGAACTTCGATTGGGAACCGTCTCGATGAACATTCTCGAATCGAATCACATCTCGATTGATTCGGGAATCCCGTTACATGGATACACACCAAAAGCCATTTGCCGCCCAAACAGCTCGAAAGGATTCATCTTTCAGCTCAGACCAAGCGCAAACTTCGGCCTAGCCTCCGACGTCGCGTCTATTGACCTTGCTGTGTTACCGTCGGAATCGGTCCGCCCTGCCATTCGAGCCGCCAAATGCCGCCTTGGCGCAAATTTTGAACGAGATCAGGTCGGAACGCGACGAGGCACGTGCCGGTAACATGCCGGATCGAGGGATAGACGATTCCGTCGCTGGCCGCTTCAGTGCGCAGTCGTTTGGCCAGGCTCTGTCCGGCGGGATAAGCGATGGCAGGATCCGTGTGCAAAACCGGACCGTCGCCAACACCGGGGGTACGCAGATCGTGGAATGCGCCGAAAAAGTCGGCAATTAATTCAGCGTAGTCGGTTACATTTTCGAAGCGTCCGATCGCTTCGAGTTCGCGAGTAAGGTGATACGAAACTTCTCCGATGGCGGTTTGAACTTCATATGCGCAGTACCATGCGCCGCGGTTGTCGTCATTGAAACGGTTTCCGCCGGGCCGCGTGTGTGTGAACGCGGCATTGATGAAGGTGTAGCCCGCGCGACCGAACACGAGTTCGCGCGGGTCAAGTTCGGGGAGCCCCGTCTCCTGCGCGATCAACCGACCATTGGTGACACTCTCCAAGGCGGCGAGGTCCTCAAGCGCGCCATGGTTGGCGGCGAGCGGAAGCAGCACTGAGTCCTTGAGTCGGCCGGTCGAAATCAACCGTACCGTATCGCGCTGAGCGACATCGATGGTCGGCGGCAACGGCATTCACAGACCGCCGCGCAGTGCATCAATGTGCCGGCGAACCTCAAGCATTTTTGGAATACCGCCTTCGATCATTGCGTCTAACGGGCGGCGACCGCCGTACAATGAACCTTTATTGGGCAGCCGTACCCATTCATCCGACAGTGGTTCGGAAAACAACAGCCGCAGCCCCTTGAAGATGCCGATGAGAGCGCTAACGCGGGTCAATGCGTCCTGCGACAGCGCGCCCGACCACTCTCCCTTCTTCATCCGGAACCAGGTACGTTCCGAGACATCGCCCAAGAGCGCACAAACCTCGGCGCCAGTTAACCGCCAGATTTCGGCGAGGCGAACTATCCCGTCGACGGCAGGCGAGGTCAGCCGCTCGCGCGTAGCGGCATCCGAAAGGTTAGGCGGAACCTGACCGGTCGCGGCGTCCACCGCCGGTCTCACTGCAGTTGCCGAGCTCATGACCAATATCCTGCCTATTGGCACCATATATACTGCCAATTGGCACAAGATTCAAGCCTTGGGTCGGCCAAATTTGACTGACCTATTCGAACAAAACAAGAACATGAATGAGTTGGCGAGATCGCCCCGGCGCCCGCGGAAGATATAGAGATCGCCGGCATGGGGATCGCGCTTCAAGCTCTCCTGAACCGTCAAAGCCAGGCCTTGCATGCCGCGGCGCATGTCGGTGTGGCCCGTCGCGATCCAGACCCGCCGCTCGGTATCGGAATCATCGTCGGCTCAAAACATCGAGGACTCGCCTCAACGCCTCAGCATCGACATTCTCGTCGACGCTGACCCGCTTGCCGTCACCGAGCTCGATCTCGATCAGGCCGCGGCGATTCCGGGCCGGCATCGCCGCTGCGGCTCCAATCGATGGAACGCTTCGGCCGTAGCCGCGGCGACCTGAGCCGGGACAAGGCGCGGTCCCGCCGAAGCGATAGTCGCTAGGCGAGCCAGCCGCCGCCACGTGAACACCAAACTCGTCGCAATGCCGTGCCGCCGCGCGATCTCCGTCACCACCGCGCCGGGCGCCAGCGTCTCCTCGATGATCCGCATCTTATCGTCGCGAGACCAGCGACGGCG
>JAQGJF010000210.1 GCA_028290765.1 Tardiphaga sp. | reverse complement strand
GCCATCGATTCCCACTCCATCGACAAAATCGGCGTGTGGCCCTGGCCACGCCGGCTGCATGCCGAATTACTCCGCCAGGTGGAGAGTGCCGGAGCGCGGGACATCGCGTTCGACGTCGATTTCAGTTCGCCCTCCGACGCCGCCTCCGACCAGGCCTTCGCCGACGCGCTTGCAGCGGCCGGCGGATCGGTCATCCTGCCGTCCTTCAGGCAACCGGGCGCCGGCGCCAAAAATGACGCGACGTTCCACATCAACCGCCCTCTGAAGCCGTTCGCCGACCACGCATGGTCGGCGTTCGTGAATGTTGCGGTCGAGCCCGACGGCCTGGTCCGGCGCTATCCGTTTGGCGAGCGACTGGACGGCGAGTTCCTTCCGTCGATGGCCACCGTGCTGGCGGGACTGCACACCGCGAAGCGGGAGTCGTTTCTGATCGATTTCAGCATTCGGACCGCCTCGATTCCAATGGTCTCTTACGTCGACGTGCTGCGCGGCGACGCCGGCGCGCTGGGAAAGCTCAAGGACAAGAAGGTCGTCATCGGCGCGACCGCCCTCGAACTCGGCGACCGGTTCAGCGTTCCAAACGGCGCCGTGGTCTCCGGCCCATTGCTGCAGGCGCTTGCGGCCGAAGCAGTGCTTCAGAACCGCGTCTTGCGCCCCACGTCAGATTTCGTCAGCCTGGCAGCCATCGGCATCATTGCCCTGATCATGATGCTCTCATGGCGGCGCTACTCCGCGGGCCTGCGGGTTGTCATGCTCGCTGGAATGGCGGTGGTCATCGAGATCGTCGCTTCGCTGTTGCAGGCAAAATTCGCCCTTGTTCTCGATACATCTCTGTTCCTGATCGCGATCGCGGCCTATTCGGCCGCCATCGCGCTCGACGAAATCGATTTTCGCGGTTTGTTGAGCCGGATCGCGGAACGGCGCTTCCAGCGCATTGCGATGTCGCTCGGCGACGGCCTGGTGTGCGCCGATGCCAATGGCCTGATCACGGTATGGAATCCCGGGGCTGCGGCAATATTCGGTTATCGGCACGAAGAGACCATCGGGCGGCCTTTCGAGATGATTTGCGCCGGAAACGAAACTGACGCCGATCGCTCGTTCGCGCTGCGCGATGTATCGCCCCCGCTGCTGAAATTGCCGGGCGGCCAGGTGATGGAACTGACGGGCCGCAGAAAGAACGGTGAAGCGTTTCCGATCGAGGCCTGCCTCTCCGGCTGGCAAGGGGCCGATGGCTTTCAATATGGCGCGATCCTGCGCGACATATCCGTGCGCAAATGCGAAGCCGAAAGAATTCGGTACCTGGCGGAATACGATTCTCTAACCGGCCTCGTCAATCGCAACACCCTCCACGATCGGCTCAGTGCGGCGATCGATGAAGCGAAAACCGAGTCGAGAGAAATCGGATTGCTGGTGCTCGGCCTCGACAAGTTCCAGCAGATCAACGACATGCTGGGTCATGCCTGCGGCGATCTCGTGCTTTCCGCGGTCGCCGAACGATTGAGTGCCGAGACCGGCGACGGCGGTATCGTCGCACGCTTGAGCGGCGACGAATTCGCCATCATGACCACCGGAGCCGAGGGTGCGAACGTCATTGCGGCACTGTCCATGCGGATTTTGCTCGCGTTTAACACCCCGCTTTCGGCCGGAGGCCGCCAGCACCGCGTCAAGGTCAGTATCGGGACGGCGGTTTCTCCAGCCGACGCGCGGACGACCGACGAACTGCTGGGCAACGCGCATCTTGCCATGTACCGCGCCAAGGCTACCCGGGCCGGGTGCGCCATGCCGTTCGAGCGCGCCATCCGCGACGAGATGGAGGCGCGACTGAATCTTGAGTCCGAGTTGACCTGGGCCGTGGAACGCCATGAATTCGAGCTGTTCTATCAGCCGCAGGTCCGCTTGAGCGACGCCGGCCTGATCGGCGCGGAAGCGCTCATTCGCTGGCGGCATCCGGCCCGCGGACTTGTCTCACCCGCCGATTTCATGCCGACGGTCAACGCTTCGCCGATTGCGGACCTGATCGCCGCGTGGGTCATGCGAACCGCTTGCGCGCAGGCGCGGGCGTGGGAAGTGGCCGGCCAGCATGTTCGCATCGGCGTCAATCTTTCGCCTTCGCAACTGCAGTCGGGCGATCTGGCACGGACCGTCAAGGACGTGCTCGCCGTCACCGGCCTTACGCCGTCTTTGCTCGAACTCGAGGTGACGGAAGACATCCTGGTGGTGGACGCGCAGAGCGCGCTTGATATTTTCCTCCAGATTCAAAATCTCGGCGCCCGCATCGTGTTTGACGATTTCGGCACCGGTTATGCGAGCCTGAGCTATCTCAAGAAATTTCCTCTCGACGGGTTGAAGATCGACAGGTCTTTCGTCATGGAGCTGCGCGCCGGCTCCGACGATGCGGCAATTGTCGATTCGACCATCCGTCTCAGCAAGCAGCTGGGCCTGTCGGTCATCGCCGAAGGCATCGAAAACCGTGCCACCGCCGAACTGCTGGCGAGCATGGGATGCGAGGAGGGACAGGGGTATCATTTCGGCCGCCCGATGCCGGCTGCGGAGTTCGAGCAAAAATTCCTGCCGAACATCGCGACCACCCGCCCCACCTTGGCAAAGCCCGCTGCCAACGCAGCCTGAACGCCGGAGCGTGATCGCGCTGGATTGCGCCACCACCGTCGCGCCCAGGGCTATCGCATATGAAGTTGGAATGCGTTTTTGGAGTGCGATGACGGCGTGCGATCCCTCCCCCTTGCGGGGTCCGATCGAGCTTTGCTCGATCGTGGTCGGCCGAGCGAAGCGGAGGCCGGGGTGGGGGTAGCCACAAAGAAGGCTTCCGCTTTGGCTTACCCCCACCCGACCAGCCTTCGGCTGGCCACCCGGATTCGAGCTCCGCTCGAATCTACCCCACAAGGGGGAGGGATAAGAAAGAGCTACGGCAACCGCTCTCATTCCATATGCGATAGCCCTGCCGCAGGCGGGGAGAGGTGAGCGCCGCGGCTGCCGCTCTTTCATATGCCATCGCCCTGCCGTCGCGCCTGACGGTTTTGATGGATCTTTCGGAAACGGCTATTTTCCGGCCCCAAAGGAAAAGCCGTTGGAGGCGACCGCATCATGTCGAAGACCACGCGCGCCACCTTGGCGCTGACCAAGGCCGGCGTGAAATTCATAACGCACAGCTACGACTACGATCCCGACGCCGACAGCATCGGCTTGCAGGCGGCCAGCGCGCTCGGCATCGAGCCGCGGCGGATGCTGAAGACGCTGATGGCCGAGGTCGACGGCAGACCGGTCTGCGTCGTCGTGCCATCGGACCGCGAAGTCAGCATGAAAAAGCTGGCGGCCGCCTTCCATGGCAAGACCGCGAAGATGATGCGCCCCGCCGACGCCGAACGGCTGACCGGCTACCATGTCGGCGGCATCAGCCCGTTCGCGCAGAAGAAACGCACGCCCACCGCGATCGAGGCCACGGTGCTGGGCGAGAGCAGCGTCTATCTCAACGGCGGGCAGCGCGGCTTCCAGATCGAGCTCGACCCCAATGACGCCTGCAAGGCGCTCGATGCCATCGCCTGCGCGCTGACGGGCTGAGGTTCACGCTTGAGATGTTGCCGCCCGTCCGGGGCCCGACCGGTACGAAAAAGCCCCGGACGATGCCGGGGCTTTGGTAATTCGAGAGAGGTCCGAGGCTCAGTACTTGATCTCAGTACTTGAAAACTCAGTACTTGGCGACGACCGGGCC
>JAQGJF010000199.1 GCA_028290765.1 Tardiphaga sp. | reverse complement strand
TTGCCGGCCTTGAGGCGGATGCCCCTCAGCACGCTTTCCGCAGTCAGCGGCAGGTCGGTCAGGCGAACGCCCACGGCATCGTGAATGGCGTTGGCGATCGCGGGTGAAACGCCGAACGTCGAGCTTTCGCCGACGCCCTTGGCGCCGAAAGGCCCGCCGCCCTGCTCCGACAGAACGATGTGGTTCTCGATATCGGGCGGAATGTCGTGAATGCCGGGAATCTTGTAGTCGGCGAGGGAGGCGTTGGTGACCTGGCCCGCGTCCAATTCCATGTTCTCGAACATCGTGAAACCAAGCTGCATGATCGCCGCGCCCGACAGTTGCGTTTCCACGATGCGGGGATTGAGCGGACGTCCCATATCGGCGGCGTTGACCAGCTTGGTCAGTTTGACGTGACCGGTCTCGGTATCGACCTCGATCTCCACGCCGGTGCCGCCCACCATCCAGAACGGCGTGATGTCGTCGGACATGCCGGTCACGGAGTCGGGCGATTTGTAGGTCGGGATATAGCTGCCAACGCCCATCACGTTGCCGGCCTGCATGCCGTACTTCTTCTTGAAAATCTCGCGGGTCTCGAGATTTGAGCCCTCCGCAATGCCGACGCTCCGTGCCAGCGCCTCGAGTTTCTGCCTGGCGTCTTCGGCGGCCAGCTTCACCGCATTGCCCATGTGAAAGGTCGACCGCGAACCGAGCGTCGCCATGTCGTAGGGCGTGACGTCGGTGTCGGGATGAATCACCCTGACGTTCTCGGTCCGCACCTGCAGCACTTCGGCAACGATCTGCGCCATCGCGGTGTCGGAGCCCTGCCCCATATCCACCGTGCTCATGTAAAGCGCGCAGCTGCCGTCGGCGTAGATGTTGACGAAGGCCACCGACGTCGTCGGCGAGATCGAGGCCTTGAATCCGATCCCGACCCCGCGGCCGCGGCGCACCGTTCCGCTGCCGCGATCGAACGGCGCCGACCAGTTCATCCGTTCGGCGATTTTTTCCAGGACGAGATCGATCGCGGCGTCCTTCATCGCGGTGCCGGTCGCCTGCGGGCGGCCTTCGCGCAGGATATTTCTGCGGCGGAATTCCACCGGATCGATATTCAGTTCGCGCGCGATCAGGTCGGTGTGGCTTTCATAGGCCCAGACCAGCTGCGGAATGCCGAATCCGCGCAATGCGCCGGCCGGCGGCCGGTTGGTGTAGAGCGAGTAGGACTCGATCGCGACATTCTCGATGTCGTAGGGGCCGGGCGCGGTAAAACCGGATTTCTGGGTGACGCGCGGCCCGATATCGGCATAGGCGCCACCGTTCCAATACACGGCACAACTGCGGCCCGTGACCTTTCCCGCGGCGTCTACCGCACTCTTGATCCGGAACGTCGTGGCATGCTTGGTGATGGTGTAGAACTGTTCCTCCATTGTCAGCGACCACTTGACCGGACGCCTGGTCAGAAGCGCGAGTGCGGCGACCAGTGCCTCCAGCTTGATATAGAGCTTGGCGCCGAAGCCGCCGCCGAGATACGGCACCTTCACCTGCACCTTGTTCTCCGGCCATCCCAGCAGCCGCGCGATCTCAATCCGGACGAATGACGGACTCTGCGAGGCGGTATGGATCGTCAGGCCGTCACGGGTCGGCTCGGCCAGCGACACCATCGGCTCGAGCGGCGTGTGCATGACCTGCTGGCTGTGAAATTCATGCTCGAACACATGCGCCGCGGCGGCGAACGCCTTGTCGACATCACCGCGCTTGAGATGGAAATCGAGCGCGATGTTGGTGTTCTTCTTGCCGTGCAGATGCTTGAGATCGGGAAAGGTGCCGGCCGGCTTCAGGACGTCGTGAACGATGGCCTTCGAATCCATCGCTTCGACTTCGTCGAACACCGCGGGCAGTTCCTCATAGACCACCTCAACCAGCTGCGCCGCCTGCTCGGCGACGTGGGCGTCCTTGGCAAGTGCCACGGCCACAGGCTCGCCGACATGCCGCACCTTGCCAAGCGCGAGGATCGGCTGGTCGTGAAACGCGGGACCGTAATAGGGCTCCGGGATGATCTTGCGGATGTCCTCGCCGGTGTAGACTGCAAACACGCCCTCGACCTGCCGCGCCGCGCTGGTATCGATGCTGACGATACGGCCATGCGCCACGGTGCTGCGCACCACCTTGGCAATCAGCATGCCCGGCAGGCGCATATTGTGGACGTAGTCGGCGCGGCCGGTGACCTTCTCGCGGGCTTCGAGCCGGGGAAGCGAACGGCCGACCTGCCCGGCCGGCATCGGCTTGTGAATGGTCATGACGGGGTTACTCCGGAACCGGCCTGCCGCAACGCGCGCCACACATAGACCCGCACCAGTTCGGATTTATACGAGGCCGAACCGCGGGAATCGCCGATGACGTCGGCTTCGGCTTGGGCAGCTTCACCGGCGCGTTCGAATGTCGCCTCGTTGACCTTGTGGCCGCGCAAGACCTTCTCGGTCGAAACCAGGCGCGTCAGCTTCTCGGTCGCGGCGCTGATCATGAGCCTGACGTCGCCGATGGTATCGCCCTCGAGGCGGAGCGAGCAGGCGATGCCGAGCGCGGGCCAGTCGTCGGCCGACCGCGTCGTGCATTTGATATAGGCCGATGACCACCCGGCCTGGGGCGGCACGTCGACGAAGGTGATCAGCTCGTCGCGCTTCAGCACGGTCTCGTAATAGCCGCTGAACAGCTCCTCGATCATGATCTCGCGCTGGCCGGACGGGCCGGCCACGATGGCCTTGGCGCCCAGCGACGACAGCACCGGCGGCAGATCCATATGGGGATCGCCGTGCGCCAGATTGCCGCCGAGCCGCGCGACATTGCGCACCCGCACATTCGACAAATGACGCA
>JAQGJF010000171.1 GCA_028290765.1 Tardiphaga sp. | reverse complement strand
CTACAGCCGTGACGTCATCGCGGCCGATGATACGAAGGCGATCGTCTCAATCACCTGCCAAGCTCTTGCGGCTCTGTTCCAGGTTCCTGTCGTGGTGATGCTCGTGACGGAGGACAGGGTGGTTTCCCTCGAGACAATCGGCGACATGGAACCCCAGGAGGCCGAACTGGAGGCGGCGCGATCGTCGTTGGCGACTGGAACTGTCGTGCGCAGCGGCGTCTACCCGAATCTGGCCTCGCTCTTTGACTTTTGGCCCGTGACGGCCGAAGGCCAGAATGCCGTCATTGGACTCGCATTCGACCCGGACGAACGTCCTTTGGCGCCAGATGCGCCAGTCGACACCGTTGCGCGTGTTTTAGCCCTGGTGCTTGACCGTCAACATGCACGGGCTGGACGCCCCGCTCGATAAGTCCTTCGCTCTTCGAGCTGCGGCGGACAAGTCGGCTTCAATACGCCCTACGGGCTACGGGTTGGTCAACTAAGTGCACCGCAATTACCGTAATTACGCGGACATCGCAGTTTAGTCGAGCGCGCTAATACCTCATACCGCTCTCCCCGCTAGTCGCCGGGGTGGATGCGGTGCAACTTGTCCTACCGGCCGCGATCCTTGCCGCTCCGCATCCTCAGGGCGGCGGAATGGTGGTTGGTGAAGGCGTGCCCGCGCGCTGGCGAATGAGCGAGGCTTCCAACTGAGGCGGTCTCACTCTTTTCCGAGCCGCGCTCCCTTCTCACAATCTCGGCGTACAGGTCGGCCTGGTTGGCAAGCCTGACCCAGCTGTTGCGGAGATTGCTCAAGACCTGAGCCGCGGCTTCGCTTTGCGGCAAGCCCAGCAAACGACGGCAGTCCAGGGCCTGACGGCGGCAATAATCTGCATTGTCCATACTATTTCTCTCGCGCAAATGAGACGATCAAAGCGGAAATGTGCACTGCAATGTTTTCAGTATAATGACGATGAACGTAAGAAGCGTTAAGCGGTTCACACTTCTCAGGAAATACGGGGATACAGGCCGAAATGGCCCTCCGCGATGGATTTTGTCCGTACGGAATCGTACTTTAAGTCGGCAAAAATATGCGGCTCGCCGTTCAATTTCCGGGGCGGTGGACTGTTTTGAATTTGGCACCCTGACCGCTGTCAGTGTTTCCGGGTCGTGTCGTCGACGACTCCGCGTTAGCAATGCATGTGCGGGCTGGAATGTGACCCCTCCAGTCTAGTGTGATTGCATTCCGCCGCCAGCGGCCCCGTCGCTTGCCATCCCTTCAGCCCGGCAGAGATGGGGCCGTTTGGCTCGAAACGAAATCGTGCCAATTTACGGGCTCACCCGATCGTTGTTCGATCTGCGTCAGGCCACGCCTGATTTCGGATATGTCAGCGAACGTCCAAAGCGCGATACCGCCGGCGCGATCTCGCCTCGCCTCATGAGCCGGATCTGCTGGCCCGGCACCCTCGCGATAGCGTCCGCATCGTCGCCCTCCCTCATCTTGTGCAGGATCTCGTCGCCAGAGGCGGCCTTAGCGCTGGGCCTTACGGCCCTGTTCGCGCACAAGCGCGTTGTATCGGTCGATCTGGCCAGCAAGTCTTGACCAGCTGGAGGCGAGATTTCTCAGAACCTCGGCTTCCGCCTTGCTCTGCGTCAGTTTCATCAGACGAAGACATTCTGCCGCCTGAGCTTGGCAGTGTTGTGCGCCGTCCATAGCCCACGTGACTCCCAGGGGATAATCCCTCAAACGTTATACCCTTGGAGTACCTCTAAATTCCCCGACTACGTAGTTTTACGAGAACGCACGGCGGCGACTTCATGACCCGTTCGCGGTCTAATTAGGACGCCCTCAAATTCTACTTAGAACACCGAGGGTTAAATACCGACAGGAGCGGCCAGGTCGATCGGAACAGATCAGCAACCAAGAACACCCGCGGAACGGGGCTCACGCCATCCGCGCCGGTGGTGATCGTCCAGCATAAAGCGGGCCTGCTATCAGCACTGCGAGATGCCGCAGGCAACGATCGATGAAGGGCTCTCCGCGCCCTCGATGGCGGCGGTTCCATAATGCCGGGATCAAGGGCTCCGGATCGGACGGGCCTTATGATTGCCGGACGCATTGCGTACCGACATACCAAAATCCGATGAACGGCTTCAACCAGGTGATCGCGCGTTGCCGGGTAGAACATCATCGTCGACGACCGCGGGTTCATTGCTCCTGCAAGCCGCTCAGATCACCGCAGCCCGAATGATCACCGTCTTCGTGGCCGCAGTCGTCCTTTTGGCATTTCGCATTTGCCGGCGTCAGCGGCTTGGTCGCGCGGATGAGAACCATACCCAACGACGGCTCAAGATTGAGGTCCGCATCATTAACATTCCCCGAATCGGGGAAAAGTTGTCTTGTTGCGCGGGTTGGGTGCGCTTCTTCGGAGGCGACATGAGACAAGAATCGAGCAAACGGGATTTCGTTGTGGCGACCGCGGCCGCGGTGATTTTGAGCGCAGCATTGTCCGTTGCCGCCGTGCTCGGGATCAATCACTACCTCGGACCGGTTGAGGATCCTGAAGTTCCACACACCTCAAGCATCTTCCCATCATCCGGCGTCGACTGACCGAGCGTGCAACCCATCCCCTTTCGGAGCGCTTCGGCGCGTTCGATGAGGTTCCGGATGGCAGCCGACGATCCACGCAAGGGCAACAAAGAAACGCAAGGATCGGCCTGGCAAGCTTCTTGCGCTGCTTGGTCAGATCACAGCAGAAGCATGCTGGACTGTGCCAGAACAAATTATTTTGGAGCACGCAGATGAAAAACCGGCGTCATTTTGATACGTACGGCCTTGCCGCGAGGGAGGCAGCTCAGATCGAAATCGCGATAGCCAAGTTCGATCGCTCCGCCAAACTCCTTGATTGCGATGTTGTCATTGAAGAGCAGCGGACTGGAATATCCGACCCAACGCAGCCCGGCTATTCCATCCTTGCCGTAACGCTGGCAGCACGTCGGGACAATCTCAGGGCCACCGTCGGCGCGCTCGAACAGCGACTGGCCAAACTGCAAGCGGAACTGCCTGAAATGGCTTAGAGGTATCAGAGGAGTTTGTCCCGCCTCCGCGCAGCTCAGTTCTGTATCCGATTTGCAACGCAGCCGGCATTCCTGCTTCGGGGCCCCGCATAATTGTTTACGTAAGCTCGCGCGCGGCGTTAACTAATTTCACAGGGGCCGGTGAGGTTTTATAAGCATACATTTTGAGCCGGCGAACCGCAGCGCGCGAATGCCTCGGTTTTGGACTTTCAGGCTTTTGGACTATCAGGCTTTTGGACTATCAACGGTAGGAACGAAAGTTATTCGCTGTGGCAGGGCGCGGCGGAAGCGGAACTCGAAAGCTATTTGTGATGGATAGCGGCGAACAAATTTTTCCCATCGGCACGCGCTGCCGGCTGAGCGTGCTGGGAGCTCAGAGACTCCCTCGCGTGGTCAACAACACCTGCATTGTCGTTGGAAACGGAAAAACAAAGAACCAGATTCGCGTGAAATTCGCCGGCGAGAAAACTCCGCAAACGCTCCACAGGAGCTATCTCGAAATGGCGCGCCATCTGGCAAGCAGAAAGCCGCCGCCGAGCGGCGACGGCGCGTGAGCATGGCATGGCGGTTCCAGAATTAACCCGCGCTGCTGGCATTCAGCTTAACAAGCGAGTTTCGTTGAAGCGTCGATCAGATGTCCTAAGATCCAGTCACCGGCATTGCCGTACGCCGGTATTACCCCTGCGAAGCCGTCGAGCGATCATACTCCGCTCGGCGGCTTTGTTTCTCGCCGCCAGAAAATTTAGCTGGCGTCCGGGATTTCGATCAGGCTTTTTCAGGCTCTCGGAGCCAAAGGCGCCACAGGAAAAACAGGTTCGTAATGAATGTAATACCCCTCGTCCATCTCGAGGAATGGGGTACCGCATTCTTCGCATTTGGGCTTGGTCTTGGACGCCTCCGTTCGCCGGGCGGCGGAGTATTGAGCCATGCACTTCAGGCTGGGACATTTAAAGTTATTCGGCTTGTTGTTGTTCATATCGAGAACGTCAATCTGAGTCGCGGCGAAATCTGGGCAGCCCCGCCGATTTGTGTGGTGCGAGACTATAGTACCGCCATGGCGCGTGTTCGGCCGCCGGGAGGTGTCAACTTAGGTAGCGTTTGAAGCACAGAACGAGAGGGAGTCTCATCATGTACTTCGTCGCCGCGACATTGGCTTTACTGGCTGGTCTTTTTTTCGCCGCCGGCCGCCACGAGATCGGAACGCTTGGCGTCGAGATGTGCCGGTATGGCAGTACGTTCTGCGACACTCCGATCTACCTGTTGGTCGCGGCGGCTTTGGCGGCTGTGTGGGCCACCTTGGTTAGCGTCCGATAGCGGCGACATATTCACGAACATTACAGCGCTTTCCGATCATATGGGATCACTCTGTGATCCCATATGACCGGAAGCGCCGTAGATTCTGGTGTTGGCGCATGTCCTTGTCGGCGAACCGGATCCACTTCGCCGGGACATGCGCTAGCGCGGTGGACCGGGGTTTTTACCGGGTGACGTCCCTCAAATACTGCGAAGCGCCGCACATTTCCTCGTCAAATCGGCGATAGCAGCCTGAGATCTGCGCGGAAAAACACACTGACCTTTCCGACCAGCGCGGTGCCTTCCACATCGGAAGTGCCTTCAAGATAGATCCCCGTGAAACCACACGGCACGTCCCGGCCTCCAAATGCCAGGTTCGCGCCGATCGCCTCCGTGTGCTGGTGCGTAACTAATTCGCCACGCCATTTTCCGTTCTTGGACGTATACGAACCCGTGTAGTAAAAGTAGTTGTCGCCGCCAAGAATGTGGCCATCGCGAAGGATGATGACGCCAGTCGCACGGCCCCGCTTTCCTTCCTGCATCTTGATGGATATGGAATACAGCCCATTTTGCACTGTCATATGGAACCTATCGTACTTTTAAAAATCGTCCGGACATCGGACTGCACAATGCTACAGTTCGCCTTCCAATAGCTGCATTTTTGGGCGCGACTTGGGTCCAGCCGAAACAATCGATCTGAAGTATTTCGGCGAGCCCGCCCTCCCGGATTGCCCGCCCGACGAATGCCCCTATCCAATCAGGCTCCGCGCCGTCTCCAGGCCGCACGCCAGCGCCGCCTCGACCGTGCCCATATCCCGCCCGCGGTAGAGGGCTTCGCCGGAAAAGAAGATCGTCCCACCATCCATCCTTGAAAGCACCGCCTGCGCCGCGCGGGTTTCGGGCGTCGCGTAGGAATAGGCCCCGCGCGCGAGCGAGTCCTGCGCCCAGTTGATCGCCCGCGCCGCGACCAGCCTCCGCTTTAGTTTCCCTGGATCGAGGCCGAAGATTTCCGCGAGCGAGGCGAGCCCGGCTTCGATCAATTCGGGTTCGCCGAGGTCGGCCAACGCAGCCGTCTTCGGGCCGCCGAACCAGCCCGTGAGCACGGGGAGATCGGCGGGATGCTGGGTCCACCAGACCGGAATCCGCGCCTCCGACAGCAGGAACGTCAGATCATCGAGATCGCTTCGCTGGTCGAGCCACCAGGCGGTCTCGAAACGCAGCAGGATTTTTATCACGTTGCCGAAGCCGATGCCTGCAGCCGCGGCGGCCCGCTCGCGTTCCGCCGCAGGAAGCACGATCTGCTTCAGCAGAGGAAGCGGCACGGTGAGGATGACGGCATCGCCTTCATGCGTGTCGCCGCTGGCGCAGCGGACCACGGCCCTTCCATTGGTCGATTCGATGGCGGAGACGGCCGAGCCGAGATGGATCGCCACGCCGTGCTTGCGGCACTCCGCCGCGAGATATTCGACGAGGCCGCCATAGCCGCCGACGATGCGGGCCTGCGCATGATCTCCGCCATCCATCCATTCGTCGCGCAGCGCCAGGGTGCTGGCCCGCTCCGGGTCGGCCGCGTCGTAGCCCTCGACCATCTGCAGGATCGAGTGCCGCAGCCCGCGATATTCGGGAGCGGCGAAACGCCGTCTCAGGAATTGCGCGACGGTCAGATCGTCCTTCAGTCCGTGCAACGCCTTGTGGAGCTCTGCCTCATGCGGATCTTCAGAATCCTCCGGCGCGAATTGGCCATCCTCCATTGTCCATGTCGTGCCCTGGAGCGGCAGCAGCGAAAGCCCCGCCTCGCGCAACAGAGCGTGCGTGACCGGCGCCTCGCCATGGACGAATTCGGCGCCGCCTTCCGCCGGGTAGCCGAAGTCGGCGAGCGGCAGCGGATGGATGCGCCCGCCGCAGCGGTCGCGCGCTTCCAGGATCGTCACCTGCCGGCCGGCCCGTCCGAGTTCGGGGGCGGCGATCAGGCCGGCAGCGCCGGCGCCGATGACGATGATGCGGTCAAAATGCGGTCGGGTCATGCTGTGGGATCACCGGTCGGTTGCCGGCCGGATATCCCCATTCTGGATCCGGTAGCGCAGCAACATGGCGCCGCCTTCCAAAACCTTGCTGCTCTCCAGCGTCATCGCCGTGACCGGGGCGCGGCGATCGGCCTCAGCCTCCGTAGAATCGAAGACGCTGGGCGCGCCCCGCGCGCCGTCCACGGCCGGACATATCACCAGATTGAGCTCGTCGACCAGTCCCGCGCGGAGAAAAGCGCCGTTGGCGCCGCCGCCACCCTCCAGCAGCAGCCGCTTGACGCCGAGCTCGCGGTTGAGGATGTCCACCGCGAGGGCGAGATCGAGCTCGGACTTTCCGGCGAAGATGTAGGAAACGCCCTCGCCGCGCAGACCCGCCAGATGCGCATCCGGCACGGCCTCGGTCAGGACGACGACGATCGGATCGCCGCCGATGTCGGAGCGGCCCCAGCCGATCTTGCCGTGGGCGTCGAGCACGACGCCATAGGCTTTGGCATCGCGCCGCGCGAACCAGGGCTGGCGCGGAAAGGTCTCTCTGTGTGACGCGGGATACGGCTTGCCCTTGGCGAACTCCTGGCCGGTGACGCGGCCGACCAGCCATGCGTCGCCGCCGAGTTCGTCATGCACGCGCTCGAACAGGTCGCCGCCCGATCCCTCGGGCCTCCAACGGCTATGGAGCGTGCGGCCGTCCACGCTGGAGACCATGAGGCAGATGATGTGCGGTTTCATTTTGATCCCCCTGGATGAAGCCGTGGCCGGCCGACCGGATATTTATTCCTGACGGATCAGGTGCTAATTGTCCGGCTTGAAATCAAGTGATCATTGAAGATCGGCAGTCATGGCAACTCTCGCCAACCTCGAATCCTTCGTTCGCAGCGCCGAGCACCAAAGCTTCTCGGAAGCCGCGCGCCATCTGGGATTGACCCCTGCCGCCGTCAGCCGGAACGTCGCCATGCTGGAGAAGAACCTCGGCGTTCGGCTGTTTCGGCGATCGACGCGCAAGCAGACCCTGACCGAGGCGGGCCAGCGCTTGCTGCGCTCGATCGGCGGCAATCTCGACGCCCTGCAGAGCGCGATCTCGGACATCGGCGCCGAAAGCGACGCACCCTCGGGAATTCTGCGCGTGAGCCTGAGCCCGACCGTCGGCATCATGCACATCATGCCACTGCTGCCGGCCTTCCTGGCGCAGTTCCCAAAGGTGAAGCCGGAGTGGCACTTCGAGAACCGCCAGGTCGACCTCATTGCCGAGAATTACGACGCGGCGATCGGCGGCGGCTTCGATCTCTCACCGGGAATCATATCGCGTACCCTGGCGCCGGCGCACATCGTTGCCGTGGCATCGCCCGGCTACATGGCGAAACAGACCGGTCCATCCGATCCCACGGAGCTGGCCTCGCATCGCGGGATCGTCATGCGCTCGCTTCGCACCGGCCGCATCCGCCGCTGGACCATGCGCAACGCCGATGGCCTGGAGATGCCCGGCTCGCTCCCGGAGAGCATGGTCGTCAACGATCCTGCCGCGATGCGCGAGGCGGCCATCCTCGGCCTCGGCGTTGCGCTCGTCGCCTTGGTCGACGTCATTCCGAACCTCGCGCGTGGCGACCTGGTGCGCGTGCTTCCCCGCTGGTATACGGACGCGGGATCGATTTCGCTCTATTATGCATCGGGCAGGCTGATGCCAACCAGGACACGGGCCTTTGTCGACTTTGTCGCGGATGCCTTCAAGCGCGACCGGCTGGCCGAGCGATTCACCGCGAGCCTCGGATAGAGCACGACGGCCGCTACAGGACCTTCAAGTGGCCGCCATCGATTGCGATCGCGGCGCCGGTCACATAGGAGGCGGCCGGCGACAGCAGAACGGCCGCCATGCGTCCGAACTCGGCGGGATCGCCGATCCGCGTCAGCGCCAGGTTCGAGGTCGGAGGGTCCCGGTCCTCGAGCAGCTGCCTGACCCGCTGGGTGGCGAACATGCCGGGAAGCAGCGCGTTGATCCGGATGTTGCGCGGACCGAGCTCGTCGGCAAAATTCTTGGCCAGCAGCGCGAGGCCGGGCCGCAGCCCGCTGGAGATCGGCACCGCCGGCGCAGCCTCCCTGGCGGACACCGCGAGCACCAGCGCAATGGCGCCGCCGTCGGACATGGCGGCCGAGAGGTCGCGCACCAGGCGAACGGCGCCTAAGAAAATGCTTTCGAACGCCCCGCGCCAGGCCTCATCGTCCGTGGTCAGCGCCTTGCCCGCGGGCGGACCTCCCACGCTGACGAGAAGGCCGTCGAGCCGCCCCCAGCGCGCCATGACGGCCGTGCGCAGCCGCGCCGGCAGCCCGGCATCGGCATTGTCTCCCGCAAGAAAAGCCAATCTGTCGGCGCGCGCTCCCAGCGCCGCCTGAACGCGGAGGAATTTTTCTTCCGTCCGGCCGGTGACCAGCACATTGGCGCCTTCGGCGACGAGACACGTCGCGGCCGCCAGCCCCAGGCCGTCGGTGCCGCCCGTGACGATGAAGGTTTTGTCCGCAAGTTCCAGATCCATGCTGTCCTCATTCGCGCCCGACGCGGCGTTGGGCGCAGCATGGCAAATCCGGGCTGCAAAGATTAGCAGCCACCGGGTTGTTGCAGCTTCAAGCAATCGTTGAAGACAGCCGTGTGGGATGAAACGTTTTGAGGGTGGACGCCGACGCACCGGAGCCGTCTTGGAGCCGTACCGGTGCGCGTCGATTTCGCGTCGCCGGACTGAGCAGTACGCACGGATCGGGGCCCCGCCGGGTCCGCGCAGCTCGCGACAGATGGCGGGCTCCGGCGTTATTCGCTGCTCCAGTGGATTGGCGGTACGGAGCTGGCGATGCCGCATAAACTTAAAATTATCGTGCCTAGCCCGCCACGGCCTCCATGATTTCCTTGGGCCGGCGCTTGATGGCGAGCAGATAGGCTGCGGCGGGAGCATCGGGATTCCGTCGTCCTTGCTCCCAGTTCTTGATCGTGGGAAGCGGAATGCGGAAAGCCTCGGCAAACCGGTGCTGCGACATGCGCAGCGAGCGGCGGATCGCCTTCACGTCCGGTATTTCCATCCGGGTGACGCGCATGCCCTTCACCTTGCGGCCCTTCGCATGCGCCGCTGCCTGCTGGAGGCTCTCCACGAGTTCGTCCTCAAACTTGCTCATCATCCCGGTCCCTTC
>JAQGJF010000153.1 GCA_028290765.1 Tardiphaga sp. | reverse complement strand
GAGCAGGGCATGTCGATCCTGCTGGTCGAGCAGAACGCCAAGGTGGCGCTCGAGACCGCGCATTATGGTTACGTGCTGGAGATCGGCCGTGTCGTCATGAACGACAGTTGCGAGCGGCTGCTGCATTCGAAGGATATCCAGGAGTTCTATCTCGGCGCCAAGGAGGCCGGCGCGCGCGGTGAGCGGCGCTGGAAGAAGAAGAAAACCTGGCGCTGAACCAGAACCGGCGGCAAGGCCGGCATCAGCGCGGAATCGACGAGGAAGGAGGGAGCGAGCCATGGTTGGACCCGCAGTGCTGACGGTGGCCGATACAATCGCGAGGAGTTTTCTGCTCGCGGTGGAAGCGCGTGGCGATCGGCCGGCCATCCGCGCCAAGGAGTTCGGCATCTGGCGCCCGACCAGTTGGCGGCAATGGCTGCAGATCTCGAAAGAGATCGCCTACGCCCTGCACGCCACGGGCTTTCGGCCGGGCGACGTCGCGTCGATCGTCGCCAATGCGATCCCCGAATGGGTGTTCGCCGATATGGGCATCCTCTGCGCCGGCGGCACTTCATCGGGAATCTACCCGACTGACTCCGCGGCCCAGCTCGAATATCTGGTCAACGACTCCAATACCCGGGTGATCTTCGCCGAGGACGAGGAGCAGCTCGACAAGATCCTGGCTTGCCGCGCGCGATGCCCGACGCTGCAGAAGATCGTCGTCTTCGACATGGAAGGATTGAGCGGATTTTGCGATCCGATGGTGCTGTCGCTGGCCGAGTTCATGGCGCTCGGGCGCAATCATATCGGTGGCCGCGAGGCGCTGTGGGAGGACATGATCGCGAGCCGGGCAGCGGGTGATCTCGCCATCCTGGTCTATACCTCCGGCACCACCGGCCCGCCCAAGGGCGCCATGCATTCCAACCGCGGCGTCACCCATCAGATGCGGCACGCCAACGACCTGTATCCTTCCACCGACAGCGAGGAACGGCTGGTGTTCCTGCCGCTGTGTCACGTCGCCGAGCGGATCGGCGGCTACTACCTCTCGCTGGCGCTGGGCTCGGTGATGAATTTCGCCGAAAGCCCGGAGACCGTGCCCGACAACCTTCGCGAGGTGCAGCCCACGATATTTCTGGCCGTGCCGCGGATCTGGGAAAAATTCTACTCGGGCGTGACGATTGCGCTGAAGGACGCCACCCCGTTCCAGAACTGGATGTACGGCCACGCATTGGCCGCAGGGTATCGCCTGACCGATTGCAGGCTCAACGGCGGGACGCCGTCGGTCCTGCTGCGGCTCGCCAACCGCGCCGCCTATTGGCTGGTATTCCGCAACATCCGGCGCATGATCGGGTTGGATCGCTGCCGGCTGGCCTTTACCGGCGCGGCGCCGATCGCACCGGACTTGATCCGCTGGTATCTCGCGCTCGGCATCGATATGCGCGAGGTCTACGGCCAGACCGAAAATTGCGGCGTCGCCACCGTGATGCCGGCCGACCGGGTCAAGCTTGGCTCGGTGGGCAAAGCGGCCCCCTGGGGCGAGGTGAAGATTTCGCCGCAAGGCGAAATCCTGATCAGGGGCGATTTCCTGTTCATGGGTTATCTCAACCAGCCCGAGCGGACCGCCGATACCATCGACGGCCAGGGCTGGCTGCACACCGGCGACGTCGGTTCGATCGACAATGAAGGTTTCGTGCGGATCACCGACCGGATGAAGGACATCATCATCACCTCAGGCGGCAAGAACATCACGCCTTCGGAGATCGAGAATCAATTGAAGTTCTCACCCTATATTTCGGATGCGGTGGTCGTTGGCGACAAGCGGCCGTACCTGACCTGCCTCGTGATGATCGATCTGGAGAACGTCGAAAAATTCGCGCAGGACCACGACATTCCCTTCACCAATTACGCCAGCCTGTGCCGGGCGGCGGAGATCCAGCACCTGATCCAGCGCGAGGTCGAGACCGTCAACGCCAATTTCGCGCGGGTCGAAACCATCAAGAAGTTCTTCCTGATCGAACGTCAGCTGACGCCAGAGGATGAGGAACTGACGCCGACGATGAAACTGAAGCGGAATTTCGTCAACCGGCGCTACGCTGTCGAGATCGACGCCATGTATCAAGACCGGGCGGTCGCCTAGCACGTCCGCCCACCGACACGATCGAAATCGCGAAGGCCAAAGGCCCCTGACCTTCGCTCCATCTGGGCCAACGGAGAGGAGACTGCAATGTCGAAGTCGCTCAAGGTATTCGGGCTGGCAATGGGTGTCGTCGCCCTGACCCAGTTGCCGGCCGCCGCGCAAACCAAGGTCACCAATGACGGCATCTCGGCGACCGAGATCGTCGTCGGCAGCCACCAGGACCTGTCGGGCCCGATCAAGGGCTGGGGCGTGCCGGTATCGAACGGCTTGAAGATGGCGGTCGAGGAAATCAACGCTGCCGGCGGCGTTCAGGGCCGCAAGATCAAGCTGATCGTGGAAGACAGTGGATATGATCCGAAACGGGCGGTGCTCGCCTCGCAGAAGCTGATCGAGCGCGACAAGATTTTTGCCATGATCGGACCGATGGGCTCGCCGACGGTACTGGCCGCCCAGGACATTCTGTTCGATGCCGGCGTGCTGCAGTTGTTCCCGCTGACCGCCGCCGAATTCACCTTCAAGTTCGATCCGGCCAAGCCGCAGGAGCGGCTGAAGTTCAACACTCTCTTGCCCTATGTCGA
>JAQGJF010000145.1 GCA_028290765.1 Tardiphaga sp. | reverse complement strand
ATCGGCATCGCTGATATAGGTGTAGGACGTGTACGGCATCGCCGGGTACAGCCGCGCGCCGTCCCGGCGCGTGCCGCGGTGGAGCGCGTTCAGGAAATCCTGGTCGCTGTAATTGCCGATGCCGGTTTCCTTGTCGGGCGAGATGTTGGTCGAATACAGCGTGCCGAACGGCAGCTTGAAGCCCAACCCGCCGGCATATTCCTTGCCGCCCGGCGTGGTGTGGCAGACCATGCAGTCCCCCGCGCGGGCGAGATATTCGCCGCGCTCGACGATGCTGGCTTTGGCGAGCGCCGCCGGGACGCCGGTGGGATCGGCCTCGCGATAATCCGCCAGCGCTACTTTCGGTCCGTCCGCAAAGGCCATCGGACCTGGCCCGCGGATGAACCAGACGGCGCCGGCTGCCACGACCACGCCGATCGCGACGACGCTTCCCAGAATGCGCGCGGCCGGCTTCATGCTTTCTTCCCCGCGGCGATCAGGCTGCGGTCGACCGGCATCCGGCGCAGCGCGACGCCGGTGGCCGCATAGATCGCGTTGCGCAGCGCCGGCGCGGTTCCGATCACGCCGGCCTCGCCGATGCCGCCCGGCGCCTCTCCACTCTTGACGATGTGGATCGCGATTTTCGGCGCCTGGTCGATGCGCAGCATGCGATAGTCGTGGAAGTTGGACTGTTGCACGCGACCTTTGTCGATGGTGACCTCGCCATAGAGCGCCGCAGTCAGGCCGAATATGAGACCGCCCTCAAGTTGCGCCGCGATGGTGTCGGGATTGACGGCGATGCCGGTATCGACCGCCAGTGTCACGCGGCGCAGATGCACGTCGCCCTGTTCGTCTACTTCGGCTTCCACGACCGTCGCGATCGAAGTATCGAAGGTCGGCTGCAGGGCGACGCCGCGCCCGACCCGCGGTGGCAATGGCTGGCCCCAGCCGGATTTCTCCGCCACGAGATCCAGCACGCCCTGCATCCGCGGGTTTTTCCCGAGCATGTCGCGACGGAAGGCGATTGGATCCTTGCCCGCCTTGCGCGCCAGTTCGTCGATGAAACATTCGATCGCGAACACGTTGTTGTTGGGGCCGACGCCGCGCCAGAATCCGGTCGGCACGGCCGGCGGCTCGGCCTGGACGAATTCGACGTGGAAGTGCGGAATGTCGTAAGGCATGTCGACGGCGCTATCGACGCCATCGATGTCGATACCCTTCTGGAAGGCAGGCGGCAGCCAGCGCGCCAGCACGGCCGAGCCGGCCACGCGATACTTCCAGCCGAAGATTTTGCCGTCCGACAGCGTCGCCGCAATGACATCGCGATAGACGGGCCGATAGATGTCATGCTGGATATCTTCCTCGCGGGTCCAAACCACCTTGACCGGACCGTCGACCTTCTGCGCGATCCGCACCGCCGCGATCACCATGTCCGGCTCCAGCCGGCGGCCGAATCCGCCACCGAGCAGATGCTGGTTGACGATCACCTTCTCGACCGGAAGTCCGGCCGTTCTCGCTGCCTCCGACTGCACCCGTGACATGATCTGCGTGCCTGTCCAGATCTCGCAGGAATCCGGTTTGAGATGCACGGTGCAGTTCAAGGGCTCCATGGTCGCATGCGCCAGAAACGGCATCTCATAGGAGGCCTCAACCCTCTCGCCGGTGGCGAGGCCCTTGGCGATATCGCCGGTGGACTTGGCGACGGCACCGTCCTTTTCACTCGCCGCGCGCAGATTTTCCCAGATGTCCTTCGAGCTGAGCTTGGCGTACTGGCCTTCGTCCCAGGTCACGGTCAGTGCGTCGAGGCCCTGCTTGGCGGCCCACATGTGATCGCCGACCACCGCGACCAGATCGTCCAGCACCACCACTTGCCGGACGCCCGGAATTTTTTTCGCCGCGCTGTCGTCGACCTGTTTGATCTTGCCGCCGAACACCGGGCTTTGCGCCAGCGTCGCGAACTTCATGCCGGGAAGCATCGCATCGATGCCGTAGATGGCCTTGCCGTTGACCTTGTCCGGGGTGTCCAGGCGTTTCAGCGGCTTGCCGATCAGTGCGAAATTCTTCGGGTCCTTGAGCGGGACGCCCTTCGGCGGGGTTTCCTTGCCCGCGGCATCCGCCAATTCGCCATAGCCAAGCTTGCGTCCGCTTTCGGTGTGGGTCACCTGGCCATTCGACGCGGTGCAGCTTTTGGGCTCGACCTGCCATTGCCGAGCGGCGGCCTGCACCAGCATGGCGCGCGCACTGGCGCCGGCATTGCGCAACGGCTTCCAGAACGCGCGGATGGAATTGGAATTACCGGTGACCTGCAGGCCGAAAACCGGGTTGCCATAGAGCTTGTCGTTCGGCGGCGCGTGCTGCAGCGTCACCAAAGAGAAATCGGCGTCGAGTTCCTCGGCGATGATCATCGCAATCGAGGTGTAGACGCCTTGCCCCATTTCGACCTGCGGCATCACCAGCGTGGTCTTGCCGGCATTGTCGATGCGGATGAAGGCGTTGGGCGCGAACTTGCCGTCGGTGACGTCCGGCGGCGAGGCCGGTTCGTTCACGGCGCGCACCGGAAGGTGGAAAGCCAGCAGAAATCCGCCCGCTAACCCGCCGGTCAGCACATTGCGGCGTGAAAGGCCCGAAAGTTTTTCCGCGACGGTCATGACAGCCTCCTACGACTGACGCTCGGAAGCGGCGCGCTTGATGGCGTCACGAATGCGGACATAAGTGCCGCAGCGGCAGATGTTTCCCGCCATGGCGGCGTCGATGTCGGAATCGTCCGGATTTGGCGTGACGGCGAGCAACGCCGCGGCCGACATGATCTGGCCGGACTGGCAGGAGCCGCACGGGATCACTTCGAGATCGAGCCAGGCCTTCTGCACCTTGGCGCCGGCCGAGGTGGCGCCGATGCCTTCGATGGTGGTGACGGCGCGGTCGCGAACCGCGCTGACCGGCAGCAGGCAGGAGCGCACCGGTTTGCCTTCGATATGTACCGTGCAGGCGCCGCATTGCGCGATGCCGCAACCGAATTTTGTCCCGGTCAACCCGAGGATGTCGCGCAGAACCCACAGCAGCGGCATGTCGTCCGGCGCGTCAAAGGCCTTCCGCTCACCGTTGATTGTCAGCGTTGTCGTCATGAAAGGCCTCCGGTCCGGCGGGTCGGCGAAGAAGATGCTTTCGCGACGCTGAATGCGGCGACGTTATCAACGGTCGGGGCCGAAGCAACATTCATTACGCAATCGCCGCCCAGTGTTGAATGCATTGCTTCCATTGGAAAACGCTTCATACGCCAGAAAATGATGAACAACATTCAAACAACTGTGATCCAAAACCAGCCAGGCGGATTGAAGAAACGCCAGACGAATTTTACGTTTTGACGAAAATCTTCAATGCGCGGCGCTTTCCGCGGAGGCGCACGCAGCGGCCTTCGAAGCTCCATCCGATCGGTTTGTAAATGTCAGGGAGAACGCGGGATCGCGCAGCGGCGCGGCCCGGCAACCAGGGCGGACGCACTGACCATAGGAATGCGTTCCTCGCTGCCGGACGGGGATTTAGGTGATGTTGTCGCTTGCAGCCGTACCGGTCAGTCCCGCGCGATGATCTCGCGTTCGCCGCGGTAGTGGCCGGCGGGATTGAGCAGGTCGCCGAGCCGCCGCCGCACCAGGAAACCCGGTCGCCGTGCCTTGATCGCATTGTGGCGCCGGCGCCGCGGGGCGGGTTCGGGCGCGGTGTCCTCCGACAGTTGCGGAAGCGCGAAGATTTCGCTCCACATCTGCCACGCCATTTCGATTTCGCCGTGATCCGAACTGACGCAGAGCGGGATCGACAGCGACGGATCGCGATGAACCAGAACGATCGTCTGCGCTTCGTCCGGTCCGCGCCGCGCAATGCCGAGGAAATCGCGCACGCGAACGTTGATCGCCATCCGCATGCCGCTGACGGCCCGACGCAGAACCACGCGTTCGTGATGCAATTCGATATGCCTGACGCCGCCATCGGCGCGGGTGTCGTGCGCGTCGAAGCTGACGGGAAGCGAGTGGGGGTCGAGCCGTAACGTACGGCCCGACCCCGCGGGATTGACCCCGCCTGTTGCTGTTTGACGCCTCAAGACTTTATCTCCCCGCCGGGATTATGTTCCCGGTCGATAGGCGTGACCTTGCCAGAGCCGTGTCCGAATTGGCTTAAAAAGGCTGGTTAATCCGGCGTCACCAGCCCTGCATTCGCC
>JAQGJF010000138.1 GCA_028290765.1 Tardiphaga sp. | reverse complement strand
CGGCAAGCCCGGCCTGCGCGGCGCGCTGGGCAACGACACTCGCGCCCAGCACGCTGGTCGAGGTCTGCGCCAATTCCTCGAACAGAGCGGGCGCCGCGACCAAGGCCCCGATGCGCAGCCCGGCAAGGCCGAGCCATTTGGAAAAGCTCATCGAAACGACGGCGCCTTCCGGCGCCACCTGCAGGGCCGGCGTGTGGCCGTCGGCGAAATCGCGATAGGTGCAATCGTGCACCAGCAACGCACCGCAATCGCGCGCAATCGCCGCAAAACTTTCGATCTCCTCGCGGCTGTAACGGATACCGAGCGGATTGTTCGGATCGACCAGATAGATGATCGCCGTGCGCTCGTCGACATGGGCCTGCAACGCTTCCGGCGTCAGCCGGTAGTTGCAGGCCGGATCGTAGATCGGGATTTCGATCACCTCCGCGCCCTGCTGGCGCGCGAACAGGCACGGCCATTTCCAGGTCGGATCGGTGGTGACGAGCGTGGTGCCAGGCTTGCAACGCGCGCGGCAGATCATCGCCAGTGCATTGACGCCACCTTCGGTCACCAGCGCTTCCGCACCGGGCGTGCCAAGATCGGTCACAATGGCGCTGCGCAACGCCTCGAAGCCCAGCGGCGGCGCGTAGGCATTGAATTCGCCGGCCTCGATCGAACGCATCATCGCCTCAACCACCGCGGGATGGCTTTCGATGTGGTTGGTGTTCTGGCCGAGCCAGTAGAGCCCCGGCGTGGCCGAGAGCGCGTCGAAATAGCGGTTGCGGATCAGCGACGCGGATTCAAGCCTCGACATCGGCCTGCCGCCTCAGATCACGGAGCCGCGGGCGGCGATGCCGCCGTCGATGGTCACCACCGTACCGGTGATGTAGCCGGCTTTGGGCGAGGACAGGAACGCGACGAGATCGGCAACTTCCTCGGAGGTGGCCGGGCGCTTGCCGGGATACTTGTCGAACAGCTCTTCCCAGCGGCTCTCGTCACCGAGCATGTCGATCGCTTTGGCCTTCATGATCTTGATCATGCGGTCAGTGGCGACCGGACCCGGATTGACGGCAACGACGCGGACGCCATGGTTGAGGCTCGCGCCGCCGAGCGCCTTGGTGAAGGACATCAACGCCGCATTGCCGGTGGAGCCGGCGATATAGCTCGCATCCCAGTTCTCACCGGAATTGCCGATGATGTTGAGGATGACGCCGTCCTTGCCCTTCATCCGCGGATAATAGAGACGCGACAGCGTGATGTAGCCGAACACCTTGAGATCGAAGCCGCGCCGCCAGGCGGCGTCGTCGAGGACGTCGAGCGACCCGGCCGGGATGTCGCCGGCATTGTTGATCAGGATATCGATGTCGCCGGCCTCGGCGGCGAGCTTCTCCATTGCTGCCGTGCTCGACAGGTCGAGCGCGTGGATCGTCACCTTCACGCCATGGCGGGCTTCGAGGGTTTGCCTGGCCTGCACCATGGCCTCGCCGTTGCGGGCCGCCAGATGCAGATGGCATCCTTCCGCGGCAAATACCTCCGCTACCGCAAGCCCGATTCCCTTCGACGCCCCAGTGATCAAAACCGTCTTGTCTGTCAGCTTAAGTTCCACGCCAGATCTCCAAAATGCACGTCAGGTATACAAAGTCTAGCAATTTGCATACCAAGAGCCGATGCGTCACTTGAAGGCGGCGAGAAAGTCCAAAAGGTCGTCTCCGAGCAGATTGACATGATCGCGCATGGTGATGTGCGCCCGCTCCGGATCGTGGGCGAGGATCGCCTGCATGATCGCCTCGTGCTCGCGCACGGTGTCGGCGATCCGGTTCGGCATACGCGTCACCCGGCGGCGATAGGCCGCCACCTGGTTGCGCAGCTTTCGGGTCTGATCGGCCAGAAAGGCGTTGCGCGCGGCTTCATAGATCGCCTCATGGAACTCCTGATTGATGTCGTAAAACACGTCGATGTCGCCGGTCTCGCCGGAAGCCACAAGACGCTGATGAATCTCTGAAATTTCCTTCCCCCAGGCTTGCGAAACGCGCCGCGCGGCGAGCCTCGCGCACAGCCCTTCGAGTTCGGCCATCACCTGGAACATCTCGATCAAGGCCTGCGCCTCGATGGCGCGGACGGTCGCCCCCTGGCGCCCGCGCAATTCGACCAGATTGTTAGCGGCCATCAGCCGGAACGCCTCCCGCACCGGGGTCCGCGAGACGCCGAAGCGCTGCGCGATCTCCTGTTCGTCGAGCCGGCTGCCGGGCTCGAGATGACCGGCCGCGATCGCCCCTTCCAGTCTTTGGCGCAGGCTCTCCGCCAGGGTCACCCCTGGGGTCGCGACAAGGAAGTCGTGCCCGTTTTCGGCACTTCTGCCTGCATTATGCGCACCCAAACCCGCCACCATGTTTCTCCTTGATCGTTCTAAGTATACAAAATCGCGCACCGAATGCCAGAAAGTTTCAAAATTCGCCCGCAGTGGCGCGCGACTCGCCACCATTAGACGCCAAAGCCCGGCAAATTTCATGCCCGATCTGCGAAAAATGGCTCTGGCACACGAGTTGCTAAGAGAATTCGGATCGGCCCGTCATCGTATGCGCGAAGCGGCCGTCATTATACAAGGGGACGTTCCTTCGTGCAGGCCGCGATCCAGACCAGCGTCACGCCCGCCGCCGCATCGCCGGAGTCTGCCGCCAGGACGTCGCCGCTTCTCGAACTGCGCGCGGTGACCAAGACCTTCGGCGAGACGACGGCGCTGGCGGGCCTGGAGGCGAGCATCGCCCCCGGCGAGTTCGTCACCGTCGTCGGCCCCAGCGGCTGCGGCAAGAGCACGCTGTTCAATATCGTGGCAGGCCTGGAGGAGCCGGACCCCGGCGGCATCCTGCGCTTCGAAGGCAACAGCTGCCATGCGGCCGACCTGCTCGGTCGCGTCTCCTTCATGCCGCAGAGCGATCTCCTGCTGCCCTGGCGCAACGTCGTCGACAACGCCATCCTCGCGCTCGAGGTCGAGGGCGTGAAGCGGCCGGAAGCACGCGCCAAGGCGCGGAGGATGCTTCCGGAATTCGGCCTGGCCGGATTCGAAAAGCAGTATCCGCATCAATTGTCCGGCGGCATGCGCCAGCGCGTTGCGCTGATGCGGACCTTCCTGTTCGAACGCGACCTGATGCTGCTGGACGAGCCGTTCGGCGCGCTTGACGCTCTGACGCGCGCGATGATGCAGCGCTGGCTGCTCGACGTCTGGCAGAAATACCGGCGCACCATTCTCTTCATCACCCATGATGTCGACGAGGCGATCTTCCTCGGCGATCGCGTGCTGGTGATGACCGCCCGCCCAGGATCGGTGAAGCTTGAACAGGTCATCGACCTGCCGCGCCCGCGCCGGCCCGAGATCGTCACTTCTCCGGAATTCGTCCGCCTCAAGCGCACGTTGCTCGATGCCATCGAGGAGGAAAGCATGAAGTCCTTCCAATCCACAATTGCCCAGGAGAAGGCCTCGTGAAATTGAGCCCAAGCAGCCAGCCGCTCCCTGCCGCGGCGCGCAAGATCGACCCCGCCGAATGGGAGGCCCGCGTCAAGCTTGCCGCCTGCTATCGCATGGTCGCCAAACTCGGGATGGACGACCTGATCTACAACCATATCTCGGCACGCGTGCCGGGGCACGAGGAGGCATTCCTCATCAATCCCTATGGTCTGTTGTTCGACGAGGTCACCGCGTCGAGCCTGGTGAAGATCAACACCAAAGGCGACAAGCTCGACGATACGCCGCACAGCGTCAACGTCGCCGCCTTCGTCATCCATGCCGCGATCCACACATCGAACCATGATGCCGCCTGCGTGCTGCACACCCATTCCGATGCCAGCGTCGCGGTCTCCGGCCAGGAAAAGGGCTTGCTGCCGCTGAGCCAGTTCGCGATGCGCTTCTATGGCCGCCAGGCCTTCCACGATTACGAAGGCGTCGCCATCGACCTCGACGAGCAGACGCGGCTGGTGCGCGACCTCGGGCCGCACAAGGTCATGCTGATGCGCAACCACGGCATCCTGACGGTCGGCCGCACACCCGGCGAGGCCTTCATGCTGCTGTATTATTTTGAGCGCGCCGCGCGCATCCAGCTGCAGATGCAGGCGGCGGTCGCCGCCGGCGCCGTTCTGGTGATGCCACCGCACGAGGTTTGCGAGAAAGCCGCCCGGCAATTCTGGGAATTGCAGGGCGATATTCTCGTTCCCGGAGAGCGCGAATGGCCGGCGCTGATGCGCCAGCTCGACCGCACCGATCCGTCCTACCGCAACTGATCCTCACATCAATGCCAGGAGTCTGATCATGAGTACGCCCATGTTGAGCCGACGCCACGCCCTCGTCGCCTTCGCCGTCGTCGCACTGACGGCCAGCTCGCTGCCAATTTCAGCTCCCGCGGCGGCCGAAACGCTCACCAAGGCAAGCCTGCGCCTGAAATGGCTGCCGCAGGCGCAGTTCGCCGGCTTCTACGTCGCGCTGGCGAAGGACTATTACAAGGCGGAGGGGATCGATCTCACCATCAATCCCGGCGGCCCCAATCTGCTGACGGAAAATCTGGTCGCGACCGGCGCCGACACGTTCGGGCTGTCGGGCGGCACCGACAGCGTGTTCGCCGCGCGCGACAAGAACCTGCCGATCGTCTGCATCGGCGTGTCGCATCAGATCACGCCCTTCATCTTCGTCGCGCGCAAGGACGGACCGGTGAAGACGCTGCAGGATTTCAAGGGCAAGACGGTCACCACCTGGTTCACCGGCGCCAATCATGTGCTGACGGGCATGCTGGCGAAGGAAGGCATCAAGGCCGACGAATTGAAAATCCAGCCACAGCAGGTCTCGGTGACGCCGTTCGTCGAAGGCAACGTCGACGTCATCACGGCGACCTATTACAACGAGTTCTATACGATCCAGTCGCGCATGCCGAAGGACAGCCTCAAGACTTTCGTCGCCGAGGACTACGGCATCACCTTCCCCCGCGACACGCTGATCGTCACGGAGACCACCGCCAAGGAGAAGCCCGATCTCGTCAAGGCTTTCCTCCGCGCCACGATCAAGGGCTGGAAAGACGCCTTCGCCGATCCCAAAGGCGCCGTCGACACCGTGATGGCCGTTGCGCCGACGCTCGATCGCGCGCAGCAGGAGTTCATGCTCACGGAAGTGAAGCGCCTGATGATGGCGGGCAAGGCGGCGCAAAACGGCCTGTTCTGGATCGATCCCGACGCCATCAAGACGGCCCATGACTTCTTTCTGAAGTACGGCGTGATCTCCAAGCCGCTCGACCTCGCCGTCGCCTACGACGCAAGCTTCATCGACAGCGTGCCGGTCGCGGAACGGCGGCCGTGAGCGCCGGCGCGGCGGCCTTGTCCGCCGACGCACGAGGGGCGGCACCCCCGCGGCGGGCCATCCTGCCCGGCTGGTTGCGGAAGACGGCGCGCCTGCTGCTGGGGCTCGTCAGCGCCGCTGTGGGCTGGGAAGGCGCGGTGCTGCTGCTCGGTATCACGCCCTATTACCTGCCGCGTTTGAGCGCGATCCTGGCGGCAATGGCGGCAACGCCCCGCGCCTATGTCGACGGCTTTCTGCGGACGCTTGCCGAAACCTTGATCGGTTTCGCGGCAGGCGGCGCCTTCGGCGTACTGATCGGCATCGTCTTCTTCCGCCTGCGGGCGCTGCGCGAGATGATCTTCCCGATCTTCGTGGTGTCGCAGACCATTCCCGTCATCGCTTTTGGCGCGCTGGTCGTGCTGTGGTTCGGCAACACACTGCTCGCCAAGGCCGTGATCGCGTTTTATCTCACCTTCTTCCCGGTTACGGTCAACACGCTGCTGGGTCTCGAAACGGTCGATCCCAGGCAGGTCGCGCTGATGAAGAGTTTTGGCGCATCACCCCATCAGCTGTTGCTGCGCCTGCAACTTCCTACCGCGCTGCCGCATATCTTCGTCGCGCTGCGTCTTGCATCGTCGCTCAGCCTGGTTGGCGCGATTGTCGGTGAATGGTTCGGCGACACCACCGGCCTTGGCGTGCTGCTGCTGCAGGCGATGTTCACCGAGAACGTCGTCGGGATCTGGGGCGCCCTGCTG
>JAQGJF010000121.1 GCA_028290765.1 Tardiphaga sp. | reverse complement strand
CCGGCAGGGACGAATATCCTCAGGCTGGATGGCGACGCGGCGGCGATTCAAGCCGTCATTTCCGGCCAGGCCCAGGCTGCCGGCGGCAACATGTTCTACATCGACCGGTTCAACGAAGCCAAGCCGGGTGTCTACGAAAACAAGCTGGAGTTCACCCGGATCTACAACGGCGCCTGCACGCGGCTGGGCGAGAAGGAGATCAACGCTTCGGTCAACGCTTTCATCGACCAGATCAAGAGCAATGGCGAACTGGCCAAAATCCATGAGAAGTGGATGAAGCTGCCTTTGCCGTCGTCGTTCCCGGAGACGATGGAAGGCGTGCCGTTTGTAGCCGGCTGACCGTTGCGGCCAACAGATAACATCGAGCAAAGGTAATATCGGACATGATAAGCCAAACGATCAATCCATCGACCACCGGCACCGAACCGATGATTGTCATGCAAAGCGTGGAGAAGTGGTTTGGCAATTTTCAGGCCTTGTCCGACATCAACCTGGCGGTCCGCGCAGGCGAGAAGATCGTCCTGTGCGGGCCATCCGGCTCGGGAAAATCGACCCTGGTCCGCTGCATCAATCACCTCGAAAACTACCAGAAGGGTCGCATCCTGATCGAGGGCGTTTACCTGGACGACAATCCAAAGACCATCGACATGGTACGGCGCGAGGTCGGGATGGTATTCCAGCAATTCAACCTGTTTCCGCATCTCACCGTGATGCAGAACTGCACGCTGGCGCCGATCCGGGTGCGCCGCCTTTCGAAGGCCGACGCCGAGGCCACGGCTCGCCGCCTGCTCGCCCGGGTGCAAATCCTCGATCAAGCCGAGAAATACCCGGCGCAGCTTTCCGGCGGTCAACAGCAGCGCGTCGCCATCGCCCGTGCGCTCTGCATGGAGCCCAAGGTCATGCTGTTCGACGAGCCAACCAGCGCACTTGACCCCGAGATGGTCAAGGAGGTTCTCGACACCATGATCGGACTGGCCAACGACGGAATGACCATGATCTGCGTGACCCACGAAATGGGTTTTGCCCGTCAGGTCGCCGATCGCGTGGTGTTCATGGCCAATGGTTCGATCGTGGAGGAGGCTCCCCCGGCTGAGTTTTTCAAAAATCCGAAGAACGAGCGTACCAGGAAGTTTCTCGGCGAGATTCTTGCCGGACACTAGAGCGCAGCTCGCATCCGCGCGATTTCGAGGACATGGCGATTTCGAGGACATGGCCTTCCAAGCCGACGCTAACTTGCAGAAGAGGTTCCATGACGATCAGCGGTCGCACCAGGATTATCGCTCATCTCGGCTACCCGACCGAAGCGTTCAAGGCGCCCATGATCTACAATCCGTGGTTCGAGATGAAGGGTATCGACGCCGTCGTCGTCCCTATGGGTGTCAAAGCAGAGGACTACCCGGCCGCGCTCACGGCCATTTTCCGGATGACCAACATACACGGCGCGCTTGTCACCATGCCGCACAAGGTGACAACGACCGGCCTGGTCGATGAGTTGACGACAACGGCAAAGATCGCCGGGTCGGCCAACGCCATTCTGCTGCGCCCCGACGGCTCGTTGCTTGGCGACATGTTCGACGGCGCCGGCTTTGTTCGCGGCGTGGAACGCAAGGGCCGAAAGATTGCCGGAACGAGGTGCCTGGTGGTCGGTTGCGGCGGTGTCGGCTGTGCTATCGCAGCTTCGATAGCCGCCGCCGGGGCCGCCGTGATCGGTCTGTTCGATCCGGTGAACGCTTCCGCACGGGAACTTGGCGCGCGGCTGCAGGCTCACTATCCGAGCATCGAGGTTTTGACCGGATCGAACGATCCCGACGGCTACGATATCGTTGTGAACGCAACGCCGCTCGGCATGAAGGACGGCGACCCGCTACCCTTTGATGTGGCGCGGATCGCTTCCAGCACGTTCGTAGGCGAGGTCGTGATGAAGGAAGAATACACGCCGTTACTGCGGGCTGCGATAGCAAGGGGCTGCGAGGTCCAGGTCGGCGCCGATATGCTGTTCGAACAGATACCGGCCTACCTCGAATTCTTCGGATACGGCTCAAGTACGCCGGACGAGTTGCGCAGCTTGGCGAAGCTTAAGTACTAAACGTTCATCGCGAAGGCCGATTCGCAATACTCGAGCGCGCAGATATTCGTTAGGAAGCCGCGGACAACGCTTCGGGCGTCATTGATTATTGAACAGGGGCGACGAAGCGGCGGCTGCGCCAAGCTCGCCAGCGCTTGCCAGAAGCCAGGGAGCCATCTGCAGCATGCGTTGAGGCGTCAAACGGATCGTCGGGCCTGCAATGCTGACGGTTCCGATGGCCGGTCCGGCATCGCGCTGGCGAATGGGCGCGGCCATTGCTGAAGTACCGGGTTCATAGGCTTCGGAAACAGTCGCGTATCCCAGAGCGCCGGCCTTCTTGATCGCTTCCAGCAGGGCTTCGATACCCTCGGGCGCGTTTGGACCCAGGCCGGGCCGCCCGATACCTTGCTTCTCGATCAGTCGCCGTGCATCCCGTTCGTCGACGCAGGAGAGCCAGGCGAGCCCATTCGCCGTTGCCGGAAGATAGACTTCGGCGCCGGCGTCGGGGTCGTAGAGCAGACCGCTGCGTGCGCCCTGCGCCTTTGCCACCCAGGTCAAATTGTCGGATTCGACGACAGCGAGCCGAACCAGTTCTTCGGTGCGCTTGGCGAGATCGTCGAGGATCGGCTGGACGAGATCGCTGACGCCGCTGGCGCCGAGATAGGCCAGGCCCAGTGCCGCCAGTTTGACGCCGAGACGATAGCCGGCAATTTCGGGCACAGCGTGCATATAGCCGGCCTCGGCAAGGGACGCGCACAGGCGCTGTGTCGCGGTGAAGGGGATCGACAGACGCGCGGCAACTTCTCTGGCCGCCAGGCCGGCGGGGTGATGGGCCAGCAGCGCCAGGATGGAAAGCGCGCGATTCCGGCTAGACATTCGCGACACTCTCGCTGCGGACCTGTTCGAACAGCGGGGAACGCGCGCCGACCTCGGCGATTTCAGCCGCACAACCCAGGAGATCGGGCGCCATGCGGTCCATTGCTTCGCCCGTCATGCGGACCGAAGGCCCTGCCACGCTTAGCGTGCCGATGGCCTGTCTGGTTCCCGGCCGGCGGATCGGAGCGGCGATGGCCGATGTCCCCGCCTCGTAGGTATCGAAGATTCGCGCATAGCCCAACTTTCTCGCGGCTTCGACCTGCTCGGTGAGTTCACGAATCGTCTTCGGTGCTTTCGGGCCATAACCTTCGCGGTTGAAACCTTGCCTGGCGACCAGTTGTAATCCTTCCTCCTCGCTCAGGCAGGACAGCCACGCGATCCCGTTGGACGTTGCCGCGAGGTAGACTTCCGAGCTCTCGTCCGGATTATAGCGCAGGCCGCGCCGCGCCCCCTGGACCCTCGCAACGCGGATCAGCCGGCCCGCGTCGATCACGGCGAGGGTAATCAGCTCTCCGGTTTTTTCCGCGAGGCGATCGAGCGATGGATGGATCTGGCGCGTCGCGCCGGCAGCGTCCAGATACGCAAAGCCCAGCGCGACGATTTTGGCGGTCAGGCGATACATGCCGCCTTCATAATCCTGGCGGACGTAACCATCCTCGCGCAAGTCCGCCAGCAAGCGGTGGGTGGCGCTGCGCGGAATGCCAAGATCGTCCGAAATTCCGGATAGCGGCAGGCCCGACGCGTTTTTGGCCAGCAGCTCCACGATCGAGATCGCCCGATCTGGCGTCATACCCGCTCCTCGCATGCCCGCGCGAGAATCCAACGCGGTTCGGTCTGGGACGCTATTCCAAATGGAACGATCCGTCACTTCTTGACACCATATTGGAATGAGTTCTAAATTGGAACAAATTCCAAAAATAGCGGGAGGATGAATGCTCACCGGGCAGATCGAGCTCTCCCACCGGTTCTTTCATTCCGTAGGCAGGCAAAGACAGCGACAGGTCTTGACCGGAACGAGGGAGAGATGACGTACAAATTCGATTTCGGCGCCCTGTTGCCCTATTGGCAGCAGCTTTTGTACGGCTGCTGGCTGACGATCGTGCTCGCGACGCTCGCGATCGCGATCGGGCTCATCATTGGCATCGTCACGGCTCTCGCCAAGCAGAGCCGCATCGGTGCAATCAATTTCATCGCCACTTCCTACGTCGAATTGATCCGCAACACGCCTTTTCTGGTTCAAGTCTTCTTCATCTATTTTGGACTCCCGGCTCTGGGAGTCGCCTTGCAGCCCTGGAGCGCCGCGGTCCTGGCGCTCAGCATCAACTGCGGCGCCTTCGCAGCGGAGGTCATTCGCGGCGGCATCGACGGCATCGCCCGGGGTCAATACGAGGCGGGCGCGGCGCTCGGCCTCAAGCCCTTTCAGGTCTTTCGTTACATCGTCCTGAAGCCCGCGATGCGGATCGTCTTTCCGGCGCTCTCCGGCCAGTTCATCCTTTCGCTGCTGACGACCAGCATCGTTTCATCGATTTCGGCGGAAGAACTGACATCGATCGCACAGTCACTCGACACGCTGACCTTTCGAAGCTTCGAGATCTATATCGTCGCCACGCTGCTTTACCTCAGCATGTCCATGATCTTCGCGACGATCTTCAAAGCGGTCGATCGCATCTACTTCTCTTATCCGCTGAAGTGAGGACAGGCGATGATACGCCAGTTCGGCTTCTCCGAATTCCTCTCCATCCTCTCGGGCGTGCAGTCGACGCTCGTCCTGTCGCTGATCGCTTTTGTCGGCGGCGGGATCGTCGGGCTGATCGTCGCCCTGTCCCGAACGTCGGAGAGCGCCGTGCTCCGCCGGTTCGCCGGCACCTATATCGATTTCTTCCAGGGCACTCCGCTGCTGATGCAGCTGTTCCTGGTGTTCTACGGGTTACCCGTCTTCGGCTTCAAGGTGAACCCCTGGACCGCCGTGACGGTGGGGCTCACGTTTCACGCCAGCGCGTTTCTCGGCGAGATCTGGCGCGGCGGAATCCAGGCTGTTCCGAAGGGACAGAGCGAGGCGGCGCGCGCGCTGGGCCTTGGCTACGTCGATCGCATGACGAGCGTGATACTGCCTCAGGCAATCCGTCTCTCGGTCGCGCCGACCGTCGGCTTCCTCGTTCAGTTGATCAAGGGAACATCGCTCGCCGCGATCGTCGGCTTCGTCGAGCTGTCGCGCTCGGCGCAGATCATCGCCAGCACGACCTACAAGCCGTTGATCGCCTACGGCTTCGCGGCGATCGTCTACTTCATCATCTGTTTCCCTCTCTCCCGCGTCAGCGCACGGCTGGAGCGGCGTTTTGCCGTCAAAACCTGAAACCAAAATCAACAACACGACCACCCGGAGGACACGACCATGCCCAACTCCAAAGCCAGCTTGTCCCGACGCCTGATCATAAATGCGGCTCTCGCGCTGGCGCTGATTCCTGCGGGCGTTGCCGCTGCAGGCGCCCAGACAGTCGCCGAAATCAAGAAGAGCGGCATTCTCAAGGTCGGCTCGCAGGTCGCGCAGGTCCCATGGGGATTCACCGACGGTTCGGGCAAGCTGACCGGGTTCGATATCGAGCTCTCGGAAATGCTGGCGCAGGATCTGGGCGTCAAGGCCGAATTCACCCCGGTGACGCCGGCGAACAGGGTGGCCGCGCTCCTGACCGGCCAGGTTGACGCTGTCGCCGCCGTCATGGGCATCTTTGCCGAGCGGCAGAAGGTGGTGCTGTTCTCCCGGCCTTATACCAACATCGACACGATCTACATCGGCAAGCCCGAACTGAAGGTCAAAGGATTTCCGGACATGAAGGGCCTGCGTGTCGGCGTCCCGCGCGGCACGCCACAGGATATCGCCGTAACCAAGGCCGCTCCGGCTGGCACCACCATCCAGCGCTTCGACGACGATTCAAGCACGATTCAAGCCCTGATTTCGGGGCAGGTCGATATCGTCGGCGGTGCGGCCACGCAACTTCCCAACATCGACAAGGTCGCGGGCCCCGGCAAGTTCGAACAGAAATTCATCGTGGCGCGGAATTTCAACGCTTTTGCCGTGCGGCCAGGCTCACGCGAGTGGGTCGATTACGTCAACGCCTTCGTCGCCAAGAAGGTCGCAAGCGGCGAATTGAAGGCACTCTACAAGAAGTGGATCGGAGGCGAGCTTTCCGAACTGCCGACCACCGGCGAGGGCGACGCGCCGCTGCCTATCACCCTGGCGCAATAAGGCATTGGCTTTCCGGGGCGGCCGTTCCCCCGCCGTCCGGGCAAAATCCTGCACTAGCTTTTTTGTTTGAGCATGATCTTTCCGAAAACCGGTACCCACTTCGGGATCATGCTCTAACGCACCGTCCCCCTTCCAGAGCCTCAGGCTGGAGATGTTTTGTGATCAATTCGCCGACCCCAACACCCCCGCACCCGCCGGCGATAAACAAGGTCATGACCGCGCTCGAAGCCGCGATGCTGATCAAGGACGGCGACACGGTCGCCGTTACGGGTGCGGGCGGCGGCATGCTGGAGCCGGACACGGCCTTCGGAGCGGTCGAGGAGCGATTTCTGAGCGGCAAAGGCCCGTATGACCTCACCTTCGTCTATTCGCTCGGCTTTGGAGATCGAGACCGCAAGGGCACCAACCGCTTCGCGCATGAAGGGATGGTGAAACGCGTGATCGGCGGACATTGGGGCTGGTCCCCGCGCATGCGTGCCCTGGTCAAGCAGGAGAAGATCGAAGCTTACGCACTGCCTTCGGGCGTGATCGCTCAACTGTTTCGCGAGATCGGCGCGGGCCGGCCGGGCCTCTATACCCATGTCGGTCTTGGCACCTTCGTCGACCCGCGCGAAGAAGGTGGGCGCATGAACCAGTCAGCGAAGGATGCACTGACGGAAGTCGTGAACGTCGATGGTCGGGAATATCTCCGTTACAAGCCGTTCAACATCGACGTCGCCATCGTTCGCGGCAGCATGGCCGATCCGGACGGCAATATCAGCCTCGACCAGGAGATCGCCAATCTCGATGTCTTCGCGCTTGCGCTCGCAGCGCATAATTGCGGTGGCAAGGTCATCGTGCAGGTGCGTACGCTGGTGGAACGTGGCGCATTGCCGGCCCGCACCGTCCGGATACCCGGCGTCCTAGTCGATGCGATCGTGGTCGATCCCGACCAAATGCAGAATTACCTGACCATCTACGATCCGGCGATCTCGGGAGAGCGCCGGGTGATCGTCAACGCCAATCCCCAGCCGTTCGGAATCCGCAAGGTCGTCGCGCGAAGGGCTGCCGAGGAGCTTCGGCCCGGCGCCGTCTTGAACTTCGGCTTCGGCATGCCCGACGGCGTCGCCAAGCTGATCAGCGAACGAGGCGAGCAGGATCTCTACTGCCAGACCGTCGAGCACGGCGTGCATGGCGGTAACGTCCTCGACGGCATTGTCTTTGGCACCACGGTCAACGCTACGGCGATGATCGACTCGCCCTCGCAATTCGATTTCTACAGCGGCGGCGGCCTCGACATCGCCTTCCTCGGGATGGGCGAACTCGATGCGCAGGGCAACGTCAACGTATCTTTTCTCGACGGTGAGATCGTCGGTCCCGGAGGCTTCATCGACATCACGCAGAATTCGAAGACGGTAGTCTTCTGCGGCACCTTCGACGCCAAAGGCAGCAAGCTGGAGGCAGGGGGAGGCCGCCTGGTCATCAAACAGCACGGTCAGGTCATAAAACTGGTCGAACAGGTCGCCCAGATTACCTTCAGCGGCAAACGGGCCCTCGAACAGGGACAGACGGTGATCTACGTCACCGAACGCGCGGTCTTCAGGCTCACGGCCGAGGGAGTCCATCTGATCGAAATCGCGCCCGGAATTGACCTTCACAGCGATGTGCTCGACCGCATGGGCTTTGCACCCATCGTCAACAGCCCGCGCGTGATGAATCCGGCCCATTTCACCATTTGAGCGGAGATCGTGATGTCAAAAGTGCCCGTCGCCGTAGGCGACAAGACTTCTTTCACAAAGACCGTCTCGGAGAGTGACGTGTACGCCTTCGCGGGACTGTCCGGCGATTTCTCACCGAACCACATTGATGCCGAATACATGCGAAAATCGAGCTTCGGTCAGCGCGTGGCGCACGGCGCGCTGTCGGTCGCCTTCATGTCTTCGGCATCCGCCAAGATGACCAGCGCCTGCCAGGAGAAGGCAGGTCCGAGCGGGCCAACGCCCATGGCCCTTGGGTTCGACAAGCTCCGTTTTCTCAAGCCCGTTCTGTTCGGGGACACGCTGACGACGAGCTATACGATCGAAGCCATCGACGAGAGCAGGAAGGTTCCCCGCTCGATTGCGCGCATCGAAGTAACGAACCAGCGCGGTGAGCTGACTGCGGTCGCTCGGCACATCAACGCCTGGGTGCCAAACGAGTCCAGTGGCGCTCAACAAGGGGGAAGAGCCGAATGAAGGCCGTCATACTCAAGGCATTCGGTGGCGGCCAAAGCTGCTCGTTGCCCGTGACAGAGCCTGCGGCGCTGGTGCAGTTGGTGATGGGCGGAAACTCGTAGCCCGGATGAGCGCAGCGATATCCGGGACGTCCCGAACCGATAGGCCTGCCCCGGATGTCGCTGCGCTCATCCGGGCTACAGCGCCGTCTTCTTCGCAAACTCTGACACCAACATGAAAAAAGCCGCCCCGAATTTCGCCGGGACGGCTCTATCAAACCTAAATCTTCAACGATCAGGTATTCATCGACTCGAAGAATTCCGAGTTGTTCTTGGTGTTGCGGAGCTTGTCGAGCAGGAAGTCGATCGCATCCATGGTGCCCATCGG
>JAQGJF010000848.1 GCA_028290765.1 Tardiphaga sp. | reverse complement strand
CCGTTGCCGATGCCCTGAACCATGTCCGGATTGATCGAGCCGTCCGAATTCAGCGTGACGATCTCGCCGAGATTGTTCACGCTGACGACACCGCCTTTGTACTGCAGCGCGTCGTTGTCGGTGGCCTGGATCAGGCCATGATCGCCGATATTGACAGTGCCGTTGACCAGCGAAACCTGTATGCCCCGGGCGCCGGGTGTGGCCGAAACCAGATGACCGTCGATCTCGATCGTGGTGCTGCTGCCGGCAGCGGTGACCGTCGCAACGACGTTGGCGGTCGAGGCGGCTGTGAAAGTGCGGGTCGCGCCCTCCTCCAACAGATAATTGCCCGGGGCGGCGATCGAATAGGCGGTCGCCGCGGTAACGCCCGGAATGATGACCGGGCCGGTGGCGAAGTCGAGACCATCGAGCGCAATGCCGGCATAGGCGTTTCCGGCACTGTCGGTGATCGCGCCGGCCGGGACGACAACGTCATAGGCCCGGCCGCCCCACAGATCGGCGGTCGGATTGATGGTCACCGTGTTGCCGCTGATCGTTATCTGGGTGGTATCGGCGATCGAAATGGTGCGGACGTCGCCGGCACCGTTGGTCAGCGTGATCGAGCCGATGCCCGCCTTCACCGTCTCGCTGAAGGTCAGCACGATGCTGGCCGCCGGACTGACAGCGATCGCGTTGTCGGCCGGCGTGGAAGAGACCAGCGTCGGTGCTGTCGTGTCGGAGCCGACTGTCACCTGGGTGCCGCCTGAGCCGTCCGCAGCGACGGCAAATTGCATTCCCGCAAAGCTCTGGCTTGGGTCGAGCTGCAGCGTCACCGTAGCGGTATCCCCGGTGATCGTCAGCACGTTGTTGGGGCCGAGCGTCGCGGTGGTCGCGAGGCCGATGTTCTTGACGTCGATCACGTCACCGCTGCCGAAGCCCTTGATGGTCTGGTCGAGATGGCCGTCGGCCACCGCCGCGGCGCCGATCCGCAGCGTCTGGCTGCCGCTCTGGAAGTCGATCTCGGCGGAGCTGTCCGCCGTCACCGTCCATGAGCCGCTGGTGAGCTTGACGACCTCGACATTGGCCGTCGCGCCGAGCGTGCCTTCGCCGGTGCCGAGCAGGTTGATGATGTCGTTGCCGGCTCCGCCGTCGATCGGACCGCTGACGCTCGACCCGGTATAGTCGTTGAAGGTGTCATCGCCGCCGCCCATGGCGACGCTGCCGGTGATGGTGCCCTTGTTGGTGATGGTGTCGGCAAACGTCCCGGCGATCGAGATCGCCTCGCCATTGCCACCCTGGATGGTGCCCTCGTTGGTGATGGTGATAGCGGCGAAGGCGCTGCCATTGTTACTGTCGTCGACGGTGATGGCGCGCTGATCGCTGACGATCAGGCCGCCGACATGGTTGGTGACCGTTCCTCCGCCGATCGCCAGCGCCTCGTTGAGGCTGCCGCCGGTGACGAGGCCGATCGCCTTGATGGTGCCGGAATTGTCGATCGCGACCAGGCCGTCGACGTCGATGCCGTCGGCATCGGCGCCGCCGACCGACGTGCCGGTGATGGTTCCGGAATTGGTCACGGTCGTCGTCGTGTTCGCCGCGGAATCCATGTTGATACCGGAGCCGGCCTGGCCGGTGATGGTGCCGGCATTGGTGACCGTGATCGGCTGGTCGCCGGTGATGGCATGGCGCGCGCCGGTGATGGAGCCATCGGCGAAATTGTTGACGACGCCGCCGGTGTTGACGGTCTGGAAATCGATGGCGTCATTGCCGGTCGAACTGGCGCTGCCGTTCTTGCTGATGATCTGGCCGTGATTGTTGATGGTGGCGTTGGTGCCGCCACGAATCGCGTCGGCATCGGCGGCCTGGATCAGACCGGTCGAGGCATTGTTGATCACGCTGCTAGCGCCCGAAGAAGCCACCGCATCGAGGTCCAGCGCCTGGCCGCCGGCACCGCCGGTACCGGTCGATTTGATGGTGCCTTCGTTGTTGATCGTGACGACACCATTGGTGCCCGAGGCCAGGTTGGCGATCTTCACGGCGTCGCTGACGGCGGTGATGATCGCACCGGCTTCGTTGTGGATCGTGAGGCTGCCGGAGACGGCGCTCTTGGTGGTGTAGACGCCGCGGTCGGTGCCGCTGATCGTTCCGAAATTGTCGAGCAAGGCGCCGGGGCTGGTGCTGCCGCCGTTCCAGGTAACCGGGGTCGAACCTGACAGGGTGACGCCGCTTGCGATTGTCACATGGTCATTGTTGACCAGCGTAATTGCCGTCGAGGAATTGATGGAGATGATGGTGCCGTCATCATTGGTGATGGTGCCGGTCGCCCCCGCCGTGCCGATCGCCACGGTGGCGCTCGGATTGGAGACCGAAGTCAAAGTGAGATTGAACGACTCGTCGCCTTCCGCGGTGGTATCGCCGGAAATGGCGATGGTGACGGTGACGGAGGTCGCGCCGGCCGCGATGATGCCGTTGAACGTCGATCCGGGCAGCGTGCCACCGAAGTCGGCGGCATTGGTGGTGCCGGCGCCGAAGGTGCCGGAGAAAGATACCGCGCCGGTCGTGCCGCCGGAGCGCGTCACGGTGAAGGTCAGGGTCTGGGTGCCGCTGTTGCCCTCGGCGACCGAGACGGACGACGGCGAAAAGGAAATCGTCTGCACGACAGGCGCGGCGACCGTGAAGACCGCGGTCGGAAACGGCGCGTTCGGGAGCGTGCCGTCGGCCGACTGGTCGCCGCTGCCATCCTGGGTGATCCAGTTGGCGGGGTTGTTGATAGCGCTGAGGTAGTTCGAAAAGTCCGACTGGCCGCTGCGGGAGCCGTTATAGGCGACGATGTCGAGACCGCCGGTAAAGCTGACGGCGGTGGTTCCCGCGACGAGACCGGTGCCGGTCAGCGTCCCCTCACTGGTAGAATATCCGACATTCGAGATCGCCGCCAGAAAGGTCGTCGGACCCGGCGTCCCGACATAGGCGAAGACTACTTCGCTGTCGTTCGAGAGACCCGGATTGGTGGTATTGGTCCAGGCGATCGTGCCGGTTGTCGAAACCGTCGACGTATTTGCCGCCTTGATGTTGTCGATATCGATCACCGTGCCCGCGGCAACGGCTGTCGTCGCGGTCCAAGTGAAAACGCTTTCCGTGTTGGAAAAGCCAGTGCCATTCCAATTGCTGTCGGTGAAGTTGATCACCGTTCCCGCCGCAATGTTGGTCAGCGCCACGAATGACAGATTGTCATTGCCGTCGCCGTTGAAGCCGGTGAATGCGATCGAGCCAGCGCTAAGAGCCATGTGGGGATTCTCCGGAATGTGATGCTGATGATGAAAGGGGAAGCCGTGCCCGTGCGAGGGGCCGGCGGAAGGATGATGTCCGGTCCGGTCGTCCCGGGTGTGGAAAGAGGATGGGTGCCTGTGCGTCATCCGAGGATCAGACGACCGACACGAAGTCTGTGTTTGACGGCTCGACGCTCACCGGCCTGGCGGGGCCACATCGCGAACGGCCGAATTCCATGGTTCAACTCCAGGCAAAGCGATCCCGTCCCCTCCACCGAGATGGAAGGGCGACCAAAGCGATTGAATGAGATGGCGCGGAGACGCGCCGAGAGGCTGGCGAGAAACTGGCAAGAAACCGGATTGGCGTGTGGAAGGCCAAGTCCGTTGGTATCGCGATATAGGTTCCTAAAGTTACAATGCGGTGACGATTTGTTAACCATTCATTTCCGAGGGGCGCGTACCGCTCGATTCCTGTGAATTTCCCGGGCCGGGTGCTCAACCCCTCCCCCCGGATCTGCGTCCTCCGCCCTTCTGGGGTGCAAATCGTGGTTTGTTCGCCACCTAAACCTGTGGTTTGATGCAGGAATTGCCCACCGACAGGAACCATTGCCGATGAAATCGACGATGAAATCGACCTGGACCTCCATGATCGACGCCCTCCCGTCCGAACCGAACAAAGACAGTGCCGCGGCGTCCCGACACCTCCACCGTCGTCTGATCGTCGGCGCGGCGGCGGCGCTGCTGATCGTTGCCGGGGCGTTCGTCTGGCGAATGACCGCCAGCAGCCCTCCGGCCCAGATTGCGAACGTGGCGACCAGCCCGGCGCCAGCCCCGCGAAACCCGGTGCTGGACGAACTGGTGGAAGCGACGAAGGCACTGGAGACATCGCAGCAGCAGGCCATCGACCAGTTGCAGGAGCTGCAGCAGCTGATTACGTCGCAGCAGGCCGAGGCCAGGAAATCATCGGCCGCGGTCGCGGCGCTCAACGCCAAGCTTGAAGCGCTGCAGCAATCGTTTGCCAGTCTTCCGGCCCCCGCGCAGGAGGAAGCCGATACACAGCGCCCGGGGAAATCCAAACCGGCCACGGTCCGCTCGCGCGGCAAGGCGCATCGGGTCGCCTCGGGCAAGACGCGCACCGCGCGACGCCATTAAGGCGCCGTGATCCTGCTTGAATGGATGGTGGTTCCTCGCGACGACAAACCGGGACATCCATGAAGCAGACCCTGCTCCTTTCGCTTGGGCTAGCGTTGGCCTTTTGTGCTTCGGCAGGCGCGGAAGGAGCGCCCGCGGGCCCCGCCGTGATGATCTCGAATTTTCGCGCCCAGCATGGCGAGGGCAAAGTCACTCTCGATGCCAAGCTCAACCGGGTGGCGCAGGCGCAGGCCGATGCGATGGCCGCCAAGGACGTGCTCGAGCATGACGTGCTCGGGCCGTTCAATTCGCGGGTGGCCTCGGCGGGCGCCGGCCGGGCAGCCGAAAATATCGCCTATGGCTACGACAATTTCACCAAGACGCTCGACCAGTGGATCAACTCGTCGGGGCATCGAAAAAACCTGTTGATGCACGGTGCCTCGAAGGTCGGCGTCGCCCACGCGCAGAACCCGAAGACCCATCGCACCTATTGGGCCATGGTGATCGCCGGCGGCTATGAGCGCACGCCGTCCGCCAAAGGAAGACTGATTGCGGGTGGGCCGACCGCAGGGCCGATGGTTGCGGTCGTAAAGCCAGCCGCGGAAAAACCCAAACGTCACGCCGCGCAGGCCTGTCGACTGAAACTTCTCGGCCTATGCCTCTAGAACATGCTTCAACCGCGTTGAATCATGCTCCAGCGCCGTCTTTACGTCTGAGTATGATCCCTCGGGTCGAGCCCGAGGGCATGCTTTTCGGAAAACCGGCTTCCACTTTTCCGGATCATGCTCCAAGCGGTCGCGCGCCGTTCATCCCTGCCCGCCGGCGCCATCGATCGCCATCCTGATCATGCGGGCGAGGTCCGCCTTGCGGTACGGCTTGGCCAGCAACAGAACGCCTGGGTCCAGCCGGCCGTGGTGAACAATGGCATTCTCGGTATAGCCCGACGTATAAAGAACCTTGAGGCCGATTCTTATCTTCGACGCTTCGATGGCGAGTTGCCGGCCATTCATCAGACCCGGCATGATGACATCGGTGAACAGCAGATCGATGGCCGGATTTGAATGAATGACACGCAATGCTTCGTCCGCGTTGGCGGCGGAGAGCGTCCGGTAACCCAGGCTTCGGACCTGTGCGACCACGTGATTGCGCACCAGCGCGTCGTCCTCGACCACCAGGATCAGTTCGGTTCCGCCCGCGGCAACTTCCGCCTTAGCCTCCTCTGTCGGGTTCTGCGAAGCCTCGGCGCTTCGCGGCAGATACAGCTTGATCGTCGTACCATGCCCTTGTTCGCTATAGACCTTGATATGCCCGCCCGATTGCTTGACGAATCCATAGACCATGCTCAAGCCGAGCCCGGTGCCCCGGCCTAGTTCCTTGGTCGTGAAGAACGGCTCGAAGACCTTGTCCAGCAGGTCCGCCGGAATCCCGGAGCCGGTGTCGCTGATCGCAATCAGGACATATTGACCGGACTTCACTTCACTATTCTGTCCGGCATAGCCTTCATCGAGGTTGCTGTTCTGGGTCTCGAGGATCAGCTTTCCGCCCTGCGGCATGGCATCGCGCGCGTTCAGAGCGAGGTTGAGAATGGCCGTCGTCAGCTGGCCGGAATCGACGAACGCCAGCCATGGATCGTCGGCCAGCACCATTTCGATCTCGATGTGCTCGCCAAGGGTGGGCCGCAGCAATTTGCCGGCGGTAACGACCAGGGCGTTGACGTCGATTTCCCGGGGCTGCAACGGCTGCAGCCGGGCGAATGCGAGCAGGTGCTTGGTCAGATCCGCGCCGCGCTCGGCGGCCTCATCGATCATCTTGGCGACCGCCGCGAGATCCGGACGGTCGGTCACGCCCTCCGCGAGAATCTCGATGGTTCCGGTAATGACCGTCAGGATGTTGTTGAAGTCGTGGGCGACACCGCCGGTCAGTTGACCGATGGCGTCCATTTTCTGGGCCTGGCGGATTTGCGTTTCGGCGGCGATCTTGTCGGTCAGGTCGCGGATGAAACCGTTGAAGACGTGCCTGTCGCGGCGCTGGATCGCGGTGATGCTCACCTCGACCTTGATATCCTTGCCGTCGCGTCGCCGGGCTTCGATTTCAAAACGCGTTCCGAGTATCGGCCCTTCGCCGGTCCGCAGAAAACGCGCCATGCCTTCGTTGTGGCGCGCACGATGCATCTCCGGAACGATCAGGTCCGTCAACGTCCGGCCAACGGCCTCGGCGCGCGACCATCCGAAGATCTTCTCGGCCTGGGAGTTCCAGTCGGTGACGGCCCCTTCGTCGTCCATCTGGACGAAGGCGTCGAGAGCGGTCTCGATGATGCGGCGTGCCATCCGCTCGCTGTCGAGCAGGGCTTCCTGCGCCAATTGGATCTCGGTCATGTCGCGGCCGATGAAGAAATGCCGCTGGACCGGCTCGGACCACGTTCCCATCCAGGTCAGCGAAACGGACCTGCCGTCCCGATGAACATAGCGCGTCACGAAATTGCGCATGCCGCGCCCGCGGCGCGCCGAACGCATTTCGTCGCGGGTGCTTTCCAGATCGTCGCGATGGATGAATTGGGTCGCGCTGTAGCCGATCATTTCCTCAGGCTGATAGCCCAGTATCGAAGCCGAACTCGGGCTGACCTGGACAAAGTTACCCTTCGGATCGGTGACCAGGATCAGATCCTGGGAGGTCTCGAAGATGCGATGACGCTCCTCGGTTTCCCGCCCAAGCGCGACCTGGGTCTTGCGGGTCTCGCTGACGTCGCGCGCGATCTGGGTCGCGCCGACGATCTGTCCCGATTGCGATTTCACCGGCGAAACGCTGAGTGAAATGTCGATGGCACGCCCGTCCTTGGAGACCCGTACGGTTTCGTAGTTCTTGATAGCAGCGCCGCCGCGCACCTGATCCAGAATTTTGCGCATCTCGCCGCGCAACCCGTCGGGAACGATGATATCGATACTTCTGCCGATCGCCTTGTCGGCGCTGTATCCGAACAGGTTTTCCGCCGCCTTGTTCCACCCGGTAATGACGCCGTCGAGCGTTTTGGTGACGATGGCATCGTTGGACGACTCGACCGCGGCGCTGAACAGGCGTTCGCGTTCCCTGAAACGATCGATTTCGGCAACGCCCTGCTGACGCTCCGTCACCAGCAGGCCGGACAATTGCATCTGCTGGGCGACGCTCTCGATCAGCAGCATTGCCAGAACGAAACTTGCGGCAAACAGTCCGTAAATCCGGCCGACATAAAACCCGAGATCGAACCTGGTTTCGTTGACGATCGCCGAGAGTGCGATATCGAACAGCCATGCGCACATCACCACCATGAGCCAGACATCAAGCGTGGAGTGCGGCCGACGGAACCACAACGCGACGAGCGCGGCGACGCTCAGCAACCATACCGATGTAATGATGCCGATCATGGTCGGCGCATAGCGCCCGTCGCGGAGCAGGCCCGGCAGAAAGTCATGTCCGCCGGTCACGACCAAGGCGAGGACAGAAACGGCAATGCCGACGGCAATTACGCTGGCTGCGATCGCGCCGTGAACCGAGCCTTCAATCTCGCCTTTCCGTTGTTTCAGCAGGGCGTAAGCCAGCACGAACAGAGGAAATCCGGCGTGCCAGAGCATGTAGAGCCACGCCGTGGTCTGCAAACCGGCGTTGAAGAGGCCGCTCGGGGCAAACAGGCCTGGAAAGGTCAGAGCGTGGACGATCGCCACGGCCGCGGTGAACAGATACCCGCTGGCCAGCCACAACAGCGCGCGCGCGCGCAAGACGCCGAATTGCGCGAACAGCAGGACAGCCGTGATCAGGTCGTTGATGGCGAGCGCAGACTGATAACTTGCGATGAACGCCGGAGCGGCGGGCAATTGCATCTTGGCAAACGGCGCCGCCATGCCAAAGACGAGCGTCGAGAAAATGACGACAACGATCGCTAATCGGCGATCGCGACTCCCGATCGGACGGTTCGAGAAAAAAACTCCTCGCTCGTCGCCTTCCTGCACCCATATCTCCTGCGAAATACCTTGGTCTCTCCTGCGAAATACCTTTGTCGCCAATACGAAATCGTCGACCGCGACCTGTGACCGTCCGCGTGTTCGAAACCGACGGTCGAGTCACCCGCAACTATGGCACTTCAATCTCTCCATGGAAAATATCTTGATCAGTGTGGCGGCAAGTTGCCGGAAAGGCAGTTGTCGACGGCGGCCAGCAGATCGCGTGACCTGAATGGCTTCTGGATGCTCGAGACGGCTCCGAGCTTGGTCGCCATCTGCAGGAAATCCGGCGCGTGTTTGGAAGCCAATCGGATTTCATGACCCGAGATGACGATGACGGGGACCGTGGGTCGCAGGCGATGCACCAGACTCATCGTCTCCAGACCGTCCATGGCCGGCATGAAGATGTCGACGATGAGAAGGTCGAACGTGCTGGTCCGAAACAGGTCGAGACCTTTGCGGCCGTCATCGGTGACGACGACGTCGTGAGCTTCGCGTTCAAGCAATATCCTGATGGTCGCCAGAACGGCGTGATCATCATCGATGACGAGAATGCTTGCCACGGAACCCGCTCCGTGATTCGGCGGCCCACCTGCGGTTGCAGGTTGTGCCAATTCATGACCGAGCACAAGTTGGATGTTTCCCCTTGGTCGGACGCTGGCATCGGACCTCGGAAGCCAGCCTTCTCGTGGTACCTCCGACGATGCCGACGGCGACAACCCGCAACCGATGATTGAATTCGATGGGTCGAATCACTAAGATCGGGTGCGACCAGACTCGGTGGCGTTCGCAACCTCAGGTAACCCGGCGTTTACTTGATATCGCTTTAATCGGATCAAAAGCTGACCGGAATTGCAATTCCGTGGCAGGTTTGGTCCAGAACCCGCAGGGTCATAGCCGTGCCTCGCATTCTTCTGATGGACGACCAATCCGATGTGCGCGCCGTCGTTGCGCTTGCATTGCGTGTCAAAGGTTTCGAGGTGTTTGGCTTCGAAAGCGCCGCGGCCGGCCTGGCGGCGTTCGAACTGTCTCCATTCGACCTCGCCATCGTCGATATTTTCTTAGGCGGCACCAATGGTGTCGATGTCATCAGGACATTGCGCGAGCGCTCGCCGAATTTGCCGATCGTTGCCATCTCGGGCGTAACGGCACTCGACTTTCTCTCGGCGTCCCCCGAACTCTCCAACGTGGTGTGCCTGCAAAAGCCGTTTCGTCCAACCGAACTGCTTCGGGCGATCCAGGCCGCGACCGACGCGTTTGTGCCGGTGAGCTAACCGCAAAAACCGGAATTCCGCTCTGGAACAATCGCTTTAACGGCCGAGCGACGAAGGCAGAACGCGTTGGGATGGATTGCAGAGCAACTTCGTTGCGATAATTGGCGATCCCAGCAGGATTCGAACCTGCAACCCACGGAGTAGAAATCCGTTACTCTATCCAGTTGAGCTATGGGACCACAATAAATTCAATAGCTTAGGAGGGTCATTTTAACCCGGATCGCCCTCGCCTTTGATGCCGTCCGCCGGGAGGTTCCGGCTTTCGTGGGGGTCGAATACCAGAACTGGCGCCGATGCGCTACCTGACCCGCGAAACGTCGGGGAACGGTCAACTGCCGCTGCAAGCCAGACTTTCCGGTGCGGCGGTTGTCAATCCGCGTTCACGAGAGCAGTCTTCCGGAGGCTTGGATCCGACCGACGGAGACGGGATGAAAATCGCCCTTGCCGTGATTTCTATCGTGTCGCTGTTCGCAACGCTGGCGATCGCAAAGGACGCAAGCTGCCGCAGCCGGGCGCAAAACTGCGTCGTCAGATGGGGCAGCCCCGAGGCGGCTTGTTATGACGCGTTCAGGCTGGCGGCTTGCGAAAAGACCGGAAAATATGTCGCGCCAAACGGCAACGTCTGGCCGGCAAGACGCAGCATCTAGCCGGGCGCAAGAACCGCTTGCGTTCCTTACTGAGCGGCAACCTTGTTCGCCCTGGCCGCGGCGTCGTCCTTGTCCATCACCTGGCGGCAAGCGGCGCTGAGGCTGGCGCGTTGCTTGCGCATGCATGCGGTGATCTTCGAGATATTCGGAATTTCCGAGCTGCACAGCCGGAACGCATCGCCGGTGCACATCTGCTGGGCCTCGTCGCTGAAGGCGAAGCTCGAGGAGGTCGAGAGCGCGGACATCGAAACGGCGAGAGCGAGGATTGCGCCGATCCGCTGAGCTGCCTTGAAGCGATGCGAGGTCATCTTCTTCTCCTGTGAAAACCGCCTCAGGGCGGCCCTTGTTGATGGAGTTAGCCTGTCACGTCGCCGCGGCCTGTTCCGTGACGTCGATCACACCAGCGCTGACGCGGAAAATGTTGCCAACGCCTCCCCCCAAGCGCAGTCTTTTCCAGCGCGCAGACGCAACCGGGAGAGAAACATGAAAGAGGCCGGCCTGGACGGTCGCCACGGCGACAAGGATGGCGAGATCAGCAAAAAGTACGGCAACACCCTTGTCGGCACGCTGCGGAAAATCTATGGGCAGAGCTTTGCCGCGGGCCACCCTGAAACGGCCCAACTGAGCGAGGTGCTGCACAAGCTCAATGAAACGTCGTTGAGCCAGTTGCGGCGTGATCACACCACCAGCCATCTGCAAAAAAAGATCGCGAAAGGCTCGAAATAGCTTTGGCCGATTGTGTTTTGAACAATGCGAGCCATTCGAGGAATGTGAGCGGCTTGAAGAACGTGAGCCATTTGAACAAGGCGAGCCATTTGAAGAAAGCGAGCCATGGGGCATCGTCAGGCTCCAAACCAGACGCGTCCGTAAACTCCCCGGATGACCCGCTTCGAGCCATTTTTCATGTCGACCACCATCGACATGTAAAGGCGCTGATCCCTCACGGCAAAATCGATTTCGAATGGTTTTCCGGCGAAGCCGCCGGCGAGGTCGGAATCCCAGCGTCCGACGCCGGTCGCCTTGGTCGTATCGCCGTTCGGCCGGGCTGAAACGCGGGCGATCCAGCCGTTGTTCGCGGTAACCGCCCACGACGCGTTGCCCTGATCGAATGAAATCCGGCATCCCGGACATGCGCCGGCGTTCGATTCAATCTGCGCCCAGGCGCCGTCAATCTGATTCACTTGCGCGTTCGCGCCCGTCATCGACGCGTACGCCGCTACGGCCATGGCCAGAGCGGTGAACAAATGCCGGCGGATACCAAGCAAGCTCACCAGCGGTCCTGACAATGCCGGGCACATCGGCGAAGGCGCCTCAACGGCCCATCGGCTTATATCCGGCACTGCCCATCGGCTGGTAGCCGCTGTTGGGTGTGATCGTCGTGGTTCGTGTCACGACATTGGCGCTACGTGAAATCTGTGTCGTCGCGGTTGAAGTCGGTCCGGTGGTGGTGACCGTGCGTTGATCCGGACTTACCGTCGTCGTGTAGGTCTGCGCATTCGCCGCCGTGGCGGCCAGCAAAAGTCCAAGACAGATCAACGCTCTCATTTCAGTGCCCTCAGTTACCCCGCGACTGCAAGGGATACCGGCGGACTTCTAAATAACATTGGTTGAAATCGTTCAAATTCGATCGATGCGGGTTGCTGCGCGATCGACGACGATGCTTCGTCACCCCGTCATCATGTCGTCCGGCAGCCCTCGGCACGTCGGCACGAAACACTACGGAAATACGATTTATCCGGCACCGGCTTGAACGCGCGCAACAAAGCCGGCGACTGATGGCTAGCGACAGGCCAACTGTCCAGAGCGCAGACAACGGAGACGACAATGTTACGGCAGACCACTCAACATCGTCCGGCGACCTCCCAGAGCGACGCCACCCTGGCCCCCGCGCCTGCTCCCGGTTTGGGTCGCGGCTGGGCCGGCGAACTCGGTCATCACCGCTATTACGGCAGTTCGGCAACCAACGGCGGCGAGCAAATCGTCGATACCCGCCGAGGACCGCGCGCGCGAACGGTCAACGTCTGCGGCTTCTGATCGAGGCAGATTATTCTCGCCCAATTTCGCTTCCGGCAGGAAAAAACATTCTCCATATCCGGATGTCCTGAGAAAAATCTCCGCGCGACGATCTGACGCGCGGCAACATGGCGGGGCACCGCACCAACGTAAACTGTCAAAATTGGCTGATGCAGCCCGCCACGAATCATACATCGACCGACGGATTGAGCGATCTCGTCCAGCCGCAACGCCTGACCAGCGTGGTCGATATCGGCGCCAATCCGATCGACGGCGATGCGCCCTACAAAGCGATGCTGCAGCTTGGCATCTGCCGGCTGATCGGGTTCGATCCGCAACCGGATGCGCTGACGCGATTGAACGCGCACAAATCCGACCTGGAAACCTATTTGCCCTGCGCCGTCGGCGACGGCGGCACGCATTCCCTGAAAGTCTGTCGCGGCATCGGCTTTGCCAGCCTTCTTCAACCCGATGAGAAGGCGCTGACCCATTTCCCGAGATTTTCAGAACTGGGCCGTGTCCTCGGCGACATCAGGCTGACCACCCGCCGCCTCGATGACATCGCGGAAATCAAGGAAATCGATTTCCTGAAAATCGATACCCAGGGATCGGAGCTCTCGGTATTCAGGAATGGCCGCCTGCGCCTCGCCGAGGCCGTGGCCATTCAAACCGAGGTCTCGTTCGTGCCGCTCTACAAGAACCAGCCGGTGTTCGGGGACGTCGACCTCGAACTTCGCAGCCTCGGCTTCATTCCTCACATGTTCGCCGCGATCAACAAGAAGATGATCGCGCCGATGATGGGCCCCAACGCCGCCGCGGCCCTTAATCAGGTCGTTGAAGCCGACGTCGTCTATGTGCGCGATTTCGTCAAGGCGGACGCGATGGGAAATGAGCAGCTCAAACATCTGGCTCTGATCGCCCACCATTGCTACGGGTCGTTTGATCTCGCGGTCAATTGTATCCATCATCTCGCGGTCCGCCGCGCCGTTCATCCGGATGCCAAGAACCGCTACCTTCGCCTCGTCGCGGAGACCGGGTCCGGCTCTTCCGGCCGGGCTCGTTGAACTCCGGACTTACGCATTTCCAGGCTTGATATTTGAAGGCTTGATATTTGAAAGCTTGGCACCAAACCGCCGGTTCGATATGTGTGCGGGAGGGACCGCCATATCGGCCTTTGAACCGGCCGGCACCCGCGGGGGCTTTTGAATGTTATCTCGGCGTCATCTGCTGCTGACTGCGGGACTGGCCGTCGCCTGTCCTGCCGTCCTGCGGGCCGCCCCCCTGCAGCTGCGGCTCGCCCATGGATTGCCGACGAGCCACCCGGTCCACCCGTCGATGCAGCGATTTGCCGACATCGTCCGGGAGCGATCCGGCGGCGAGATCGACATCGCCCTGTTTGCCGACGGCCAGCTCGGCCAGGAGGTCGATCTTCTGTCGCAGGTGCAGGCCGGCAAGCTCGACTTCCTCAAGGTCAGCGGCAGCCTGCTCGAGCGCTACAGCCCGGCCTACAAGGTGTTGAATCTGCCGTTCACGCTGCGCGACAAGGGGCATTGGGGCGCGTTGGCCACCAATGATGTGGGACGGGACATCCTCGCCTCCACATCGTCGTCCGGCCTTGTGGGCCTGACCTTCTATGACGCCGGATCGCGCAGCTTCTACGGCCAGAAGCCGATCAGCCACCCGGACGATCTGAAGGGATTGAAGATCCGCATCCAGCCGTCGGAGACGATGGCCAGATTGATGCAGTTATTCGGCGCCGAGGGCGTCGAACTCTCCTGGGGCAATGTCTTCACCGCGTTGAAGTCGGGCGTGGTGGACGGCGCCGAAAACAGCGTGGCGGCGCTGATCGTCGGCAACCATGCCGACGTCGTTTCGCATTATTCATTCGACGAGCACACCATGGTGCCCGACGTGCTGCTGATCGGCGCCACCCGCCTGCAAAGCCTGACACCGACACAGCGCGAAATGATCCGCGAAGCAGCACTCGTTTCCTACCGTCACATGGATACGCTGTGGACCGATTTCGAAGCACGCTCGCGTGCCGAGATCGAACGACGCGGCGTCAAGTTCGTCTGGCCCGACAAGGCACCGTTCATTGCAAAGGCGGCGCCGCTGAAGGGCGTTTTTGCCGGCGAGCCGTCCTCGCAGACCCTGCTGCAGCGTATCGCGCAGTCGTAACGTCGTCCCTGCGTTCGTGTTCGCAGGGACGACTCGTGGAGAGTTTTGCGACGAGCAGGCGTCCCGCGCTCCCCTCCCTCAGCCCTTCACATCGAGCAATTCGACGTCGAACATCAAAGTCGCATTCGGCGGAATCACACCGCCCGCCCCCCTCGCGCCATAACCTAGTTCCGGCGGGATGATGAGGGTGCGCTTGCCGCCCACCTTCATGGTGGAGACGCCCTCGTCCCAGCCGCCGATGACCTGCTTCTGGCCGATCGGAAATTCGAAGGGTTCATTGCGATCCACCGAACTGTCGAATTTCTTGCCCTTGACGCCATTCTCGTAGAGCCAGCCGGTATAGTGCATGACGCAGATCTGGCCCTTCTTCGGCGTCGCGCCGGTGCCAACCTTGCTGTCGGTGATCTGTAATCCTGAAGCCGTCGTCATGGGTTTTCCTGCGGCCTGGGCCGTTACTGGAGAGAGCGAACCGTCTGACATGGTCATGACCGAGGTGACGGCCAAGGTAAAGACTGTCAGGGCCAAGGTACGTCGGATAATGGCGCGTCGGGTAATGGGCATCGTTTCGCCTCGTTTCGAATCGTCGGTTTCAGCGTTGATTAACCTATCTTTGTGGCGCGCGCACGCTCATGGCAGTCCGCCCTGGCAGTCGCTTGGCACTTCTCGACGCCCCTCCTCGCAGCCTGTATCGTCGGGAACCCAGCGTACCAGCAGCGTCGCCAATGAAGAACGGGCTATATTCCATTCACATCCACATGATCGACGGCGTCGCAGGTCGCGACAGCGGCGTGCTGATGATCCGGGACGGCGTTCTCCTCGGAGGAGGCCCCTATTTCTGGTCGACCGGCTCCTACACCGTCGGAAACGGCACCTGGAAGGGTCATCTGGTCACCAATCAGCACACGCCGTTTCGCGACCGGCTGGTCCGCCCGCTATTTGCCGGGCAGGAAGTCTCAAGCGGGTTTTCCGGGACATTTGAAGGCGACCGGGCCGAAGTCTTCGGCACCACCCTGGTGGGAAGCCGGAGCCTGAGTTTTCGCGCAACATTGAAGAAACTCGCAGATAGTTGATGCGTTGCCGTGCCTACGGCTGTAAACCCCTCCTGAGTTTCCGCCCTGACCCAGGTCCGTCTCGGGCCCTCGGCGGAGGCCCGGCGCACCAACCCCAAACATGAAAGCAGCAAGGCCTCTTCAATGAGTGGATTCAAGGAACCCGGTTTCGCAGATCGCCAGAAAGCGGCGCAGGAAGCCCGGAAAAACATCCTCGCCAAATTCAAAGCCCAGCCGGCTCCCGACGATCCGGCGGTGATACAGCGGCGCGCCGAGCGCGAGGCCCAGGCCTCCTTGCGCGCCAAGAACAAGGAAATCCGCGAGGCCGAAAAGGCGGCGCAGAAGCTTCGTGAGGAACAGGCCGCGGCCGAAGCTGCAGCACAGCTCGCACGCGAGAAGGAAGAAGCCGCCGCGGCCGAAGCAGCGCTGGAAGCCGAGCGCAAAGCGGCCCGCGACGCCCGCTACGCCGCCCGCAAGAAGCGCAAGTAGATCCTTAAGGCATCGATCGCGAAAACAGGCCCGCCCCGCATGGGGCGAGCCCGATGCAGCCGCATGAGCGAACGGGACTACTTCTTCATCTCGTCCTTTTTCATCATGCC
>JAQGJF010000847.1 GCA_028290765.1 Tardiphaga sp. | reverse complement strand
AGAGCTAGCGCGAAGGCCGCGACCGTCACCCCGACGGTGATCCAGCGATGACGCATGCAAACCAGAAGCAGGCGGGCGAACGTCTGCCCAACCCGGCCTTTGGATTCATGATGCCCTTTGATCCTGGCCGGCAGGATCGTGACGCCAAGTAACGGCGTGAACAAAACTGCGACTATCCATGACACGAGCAACGAAACAGCGATCACCACGAACAAGGTGTAGGTGAATTCACCGGCATTGCTGGTGTTGAGGCCAATCGGGATGAAGCCGGCTACGGTGACCAGCGTTCCCGTCAGCATCGGAAAGGCCGTGGAGGTGTAAACGTGTGTTGCAGCTTTCTCCAGGGGATCGCCCGCTTCCAATCGCGCCACCATCATTTCCACGGCGATCATGGCGTCGTCGACCAGAAGGCCCAGCGCGATGATCAGGGCGCCCAGCGAAATGCGCTGCAGCGATATTCCGGCATATGCCATCACCACGAACGTGATCGCCAGAACCAGGGGAATCGCGATCGCAACGACCAGGCCGGCGCGAAGGCCGAGGCTCAAGAAGCTGATCCCGAGCACGATGATCACCGCTTCGAAGAGAGCCTCCGTGAAGCCGGACACGGCGTGCTCGACAACGGCCGGCTGGTCAGCGACGAGATGAACTCCCAGGCCGATCGGCTGCTCAGCCAGGATCTTCGACATTTCCTCTTTCAGCGCCTCGCCGAATTTCAGCAAGTTCGCGCCCGACTTCATCCCGATCGCGAGAGCGATGGCGGGCTCGCCGTTGAAACGAATCAGCGTCGTCGGTGGATCGGCGTAGCCGCGCGTGATGGTTGCCACGTCAGTCAGCGGGAAGAACCGGTCGTTGACCCTCAAGTTGATCGCCTTCAGGCTGTCCTCGGATGCGAACTGACCGTTGACCCGCACGCTGATGCGCTCCGGTCCCTCCTGGAAAACACCGGACGGCGCCACGGCATTCTGCGCCTGCAGCGAGGAGACGATGGAACGGGTGTCGAGGCCGAGCGCCGCGATCTTCCGGGTCGAAAATTCCAGGAAAATCTTTTCATCCTGCGCGCCGAGGATGTCGACCTTGCCGACATTCGGGACGGTCAGGACCTTTGCGCGAATGTCTTCGACCCGATCGCGCAGCTGGCGCTGGCTCAAGCCGTCGCTGGTGAACGCGTAGATGTTGCCGAAGACGTCGCCGAAGCGGTCGTTGAAGCCCGGCCCGATCACGCCTTGTGGAAAATCGCCCTTGATGTCTGCGATCATGTTGCGCACGCGCGCCCATGTCGGGGCGACGTCGGCGGCCTTCGTTGTGTCGCACAGATAGACGAAAATGGTGGTTTGGCCCGCAACAGTGACGCTCTTGGTATAGTCGAGCGATTCCAGCTCTTCGAGCTTCTTCTCGATCCTGTCGGTGACCTGGCGCGTCATCTCCTCGGGCGAAGCGCCGGGCCATTGCGCCCCGATCACCATGGTCTTGATGGTGAAGTCAGGATCTTCCTGCCGCCCCAGCTGCAGGTATGCGAAGAGACCCGCCGCCATGAAGGCAATCATGAAATACCAGACGAGCGAACGATGCCCGAGGGCCCAGTCAGAAAGGTTGAAGGTTTTCATGGTGTGGCGTCCTGTTCGATGCGGACTTGCTGTCCTTGTTTGAGGCTGTGGATTCCAGCAGTTGCGATGCGCGCTCCCGCAGTGAGACCGCCGGTGACCCGGATGCCTCTTTCGTCCTCGGAGAGGTCGACCTTTTGAAGCGAAACCTTGCTCGTGGGATCGTCGATAACCCAGACGAAGGTCCCGGCGCCGTCTTTGAGGACGGCGGACGCGGGCATTCGGAGAACTGAGCTGTGACCGCTGCTGAGCCTTGCAGTGATAGTGCTTCCGAGCCGGAGCCTCTCAGGCGGGTCATTCAAGGCGATGCGAACGCGGCGCATGCGCGTCACTTGATCGGCTTGCGGCGCTATTTCGCGAATTTGGCCCTGGACATGAATGGCCGGAAGCAGCTGCGGGCTGACGGTGAACTCCAAGCCCGCGGTCAAAGGCACGGGGAAATCCGGGCCGAGATCAACCACGGCGTCCCGGGCGTCCAGTCGCGCCACGGTCACGACGCTCTGTCCGGGCGACACGACTTGGCCCACCTCGGCGCTCACGGCGGTGACGACGCCCGCGAAGTCGGCCTTGACCTGGGCATAACCCAGCTGCTCGATCGCCTTGGCCAGGTTCGCGCGGGCACGAGCGCTCGATGCTTCCGCGCCGGCGCGTATCTGCTCTGCATCATCAAGCGTCTGCCTCGTCGTGGCGTCGGTCTTGATCAGGATCCTTTTCCGCTCCTCGGTCCCGATGGCGTTTTCAAGCAGGGCCTGGGCTTTCGAAAGATCCGCTTTCGCTGACCGCACCGCGAGCTCAAGGGCGGTGGGATCGATAGCCGCAATGGTCTGCCCCTCGGCAACCAGATCTCCCACGTTGACCGGGCGCGTGATGATGCGTCCCAGCAGGCGGAAGCCGAGATTCGTTTCATAGCGCGGCTGGACGGTTCCGACCGCCATCGTGCTGTCGGTTGAGGCCGGTTGCAGGACGGCCGACAGCACGGGCCGCACGGGCTCCGGAGCCTTCGCCTCCTGCTTGCATCCGGCTATCGTCAATGCCGATGCGATGGTGCCTGCAACAACAAGAATACGCGTTTTCATGATCGATCCTCGCCATATGTCACGGGCTGGCCGGAGCTCAGCAGCTTGCCGCCGTCAATCACGACCCGATCTCCGGGCTCTAACCCTTGCTTGATCAGCACCGCTCCGGCTTCGTAAGCGCCGACGGTCACCGGCTTCAGCGACGCTGTGTTCGTCTTGGGATCGACGATCCAGACCGCGGGCTTTGACCCCGCTGCGGTCAACGCGGTCCACGGCAACGTGATCTCCGCGGCGGGTTTGGTCCCGGCGGTGCCCGCGATGGCGCTTCCGAGCGTCATCGCCGGGGGCGGATTTTGGATCGCAACTTTCACGCGAACCGTGGAGCTCTTTGGATCGACGACAGGCGATATCTCTCGAACGTAGCCGACGGCGGCGTCGTCAGGACCGGAGACCAGCGCCAGCGACACGTGGCCGTGATCCACATCGCCGAAGAACATGGATTCAGGGACATCGAAGACGGCGTCGCGTTCACCGTCTTGCGCCAGTGTGAAGACCGATTGGGTCGCTTGCACGACTTGCCCGACCTCGAGGTTTCGGGCGGTAATCACACCCGCCGCGCGGGCGTGCAGTTCGGTATCGTCGAGCGCCTCGCGGGCCCTTCCCAGCTCTGCTTTCGCCGACTCAAGCGTGCTTTGCGCGGCTCGCAATTGCTCCTGCGCTCGGTCGTAGGCGATCCGGGTGGTGAAACCGCTCGACAGAAGTTGGTTCTGCCGATCGAACGTGGCTTGGGCCACGCGCAGCTGCGATTCCGCCGCGGCTACACCAGCGGTCGCCGCGTCAAAATCGGCCTGCTGTTCGGCCGGATTGAGCCGGGCCAGGAGGTCGTCGGCATTGACGTGAGCTCCGACATCCACCAGGCGCTCAAGCACGCGTCCGCTCACGCGGAACGAAAGGTCGGCGCGGTAGCGCGCCTGGACCTCGCCGGTCAGCGTGAGGCCACCCTGGCCATCCTGTGACTGCACGATTTGGGTGTGCACGAACGCGGCGTGCTCGACGGTGGTGCCGGCGCGGTCATTGCAGGCACTCAGCGGTGCCGCCAGCAGCACGAGCGCGAATGCGACACTCATGGGCCTCGGAATGGCCCGCGCGGGCGGACAGGGGACAAAACGGTGCATGGCGGTCTCCTACTATAATCAAACTAAACCGTATAGTTTATTTACGGCGACGTCAAGCTTGAAGTTCGACAGGGGATCTCCGATTAATTCAAACTATACCGTATAGTTTCTTTTGCTTGCGCTTTGATCGGCAGCGTGTCAAGCCGGCCTTTCCGGCGAGCTTGGGTGCTCGCAGCATCGTGAATGCAGAGGTGAAGCCGATGGTGAGCAAGCACAATGATTTGAAACGACCGCGTCCGGGAAGACCGCCCAAAGACCAAGCCGGCGATGTCAAAACGCGGATCCTCGATGCGGCGCAACGGGTATTCCTCAAGAGAGGTTATCAAAGCGCCAGTCTCGACGAGATCGCCGAGACGGCGCCGGCGAGCAAGCCGACCATCTATGCTCACTTCCCCGGGAAGGAGGCGCTCTTCGAGGCGGTGGTGGCCCGTGTCATCGAAGGATTGACGGATTTCGAGGGCTTTGCGCCCAAGGGGCGCTCGGTGCAAGACAGGCTCGCGAGCCTGGGCATCGAGGTCGTGCAACGATTTATCGACGAGACGATCGGAATCACGCGCGCCACAATTGCCGAGGCGGATAGATTCCCGGCCTTGAGCCGCCAGGTCCATGAACACGGGCGGGACCGCGCCGCGGCTGCCGTGTCTCATGTCTTGAACGATGCTACTCACACGCTTTCGCGCGGCGCCAAGGGACCCTTCGGCTCGAAACGAAGCGTCTCCACGGCGCAGATCTTCATGGATCTCATTCTGCTGCCGATGATAATGCGGGCTTTGATGGGGGAGGGCGCGAAAGAGCTGCGCAGCGAACTGCCCGCTTTCGTGCGCGAACGCGTCAGCTTCTTCCTGGCGGCGTGCGAGGCGGACTGGGCAAAGTGAAGCCCTTGCGCGCCATCATCGACAAGCGCGAGCGATTTTGGAGTGGCGCGCCTTTCTCAATCGGCGAGGGCTCCCGCTCTGCAGCCCTGGGTGTAGCACGGCGATCGAAAACACGGCCTTGCGGGGGCGCCATCTCGGCGAACGCTTCGAAGCGCTGGGGCTCCGCCAGAATGGCAGTCTCGCCTCCGGCAACGTCGGTCTCGCCGTCGGCTTTCGCATCGTGCGCCAGCGTCGAACGCTTGGTGTCCAGTACCACGCGTTCGGGCCATTTTTGATCCGTATGAATCCGGATGTGGACCTTCTGATCGAGCGGAACGCGGGCGTGTGGAGCGATCGATGCAGGGAAGCACCAGTTTGCGGCAAGAAGCGTCGCGCACAAAAAGCTCCCTACCCACCCGAAATAGTGAAACACCGGCATGATCGGAGCCTCAGCGCGCCTGCGAGGATTGCAACTCGCGGCGGCAGGCCTCGCTGAAATCGCGCAGCGGATCCATCTCGTTGATCAGATCGGGCAGGTCGACGAATGTCCGGTTCGGGGAAAGATAGGTTTCAAGAATTAAACGCCCCGCCTTCTCGGACGCTTCGATCACGGCGTCGCTCGAAAGGATCTTCATCCGCGCGATCAGAGCGTAGAGGTCGACGAGTTTCGAGACTTCTGACTTGTCGTTGACGAGGGCGTCGGCGTACAGCCTTGATGCTTCCTCGATGAAGGCCTTGTAGAGCTCTTCACGCTGGGTCGTGGCCCGCAGTGAATGGCGGAAGCGATCCTTGCGACGCTGGGTCATCCAGCCGGTGACGATCGACGCCAGGGTGCCGGACGCCGATCCCGACAACGACGCAAGCGCGGGAATGTAGAACATATCCATTTTTCACAGTCTCCTTATTGCTGGCTCAATCGGCGTCTGCGGACGTCGCGGGTCGAGTTGGTCGTCGCGGTTCCCTGGGGGCTTTGCTGGCCAAAAGGCCGGCGCTTTGTTCGAACACCGATCGGCATGCGTCGCTGAGATCGGACATGTTCTGTCTCAGGCAGTCCTCGACTCTCGCGGGGTCGGGAATGTAGCCAACGCAGAAGCGAAAGGCGTCGGGAGCGCACGCCGCCCTCTGCTCGGGAGTACCGCGATCGTCCTGCGCAGAGGCGGTTGTCGCGCGAAGCAACACTGCCAGCGCTTGGATAGGAAGTCTGATTTTCGAAATCATGTCGGATACTCCTCTGATTGATCTCTGCAAAAGAAGGCTGGATTTCAGCGATTTGCCGCGCTCACAAAAAGCTGACGCGGCCGCTTGAGCTCTTCTCCTTGACAACGTCCTATTTAAACTATACGGTTTAGTTTAGTTCATCGCGACGGAATGTCAACCTCTTTTTCCGGCCGGCAGAACGCCGGCGCAGGGTCGGAGATCGACAATCCCGAGGGCGGTCCGAAATCCTCAAACCAAGAGCACACAATGAATTTTCAGCTTCAACCACACCTCATGGCGGCGAAAAGAAAACTGCCGTTCGAATGCGTCGCGCTACTCTTGCAGGGCGGCGGCGCGCTGGGGGCATATCAGGGCGGCGTCTACGAGGCGCTGGCGGAGGCCGAAATCCATCCCAACTGGATTGCGGGCATCTCGATCGGGGCGATCAACGCCGCCATCATCGCGGGCAACCCGCCCAATTCCCGCATCGACCGATTGCGCGAGTTCTGGACGCAGGTGACTTCGAGCGCGCCTTGGGATTGGTCAGGCAATCCATTCGTTGATCTCGCCCGAAGCGACGACGCGCGCAATCTTCTCAATCAAATGAGCGCCGGTCAGGCTGCCGCGTTCGGCGCAACCGGGTTCTTCTCTGCGCGGGCCGTGATGCCCTGGCTGCAACCGGGCGGCACGATGGCCGCGACCAGCTTCTACGATACCAGGCACCTCAGGCAGACCCTCGAGCGCCTGGTGGATTTTGATCGTCTCAATGCTGGAATGACGCGCTTCAGCGCGGGCGCGGTCAATGTCAGGACCGGCAATTTTGTCTATTTCGACACCAGCACTCACAAGATCACCCCCGAGCATGTCATGGCGAGCGGGGCACTGCCTCCCGGCTTTCCGGCCGTTGAAATCGATGGCGAGCAGTACTGGGATGGCGGCCTTGTATCCAATACGCCGCTGCAATGGGTAATCGAGAGCAACCCCCGTCGCGAGGATACGCTCGCATTTCAGGTTGACCTCTGGAGCTCGCAAGGCGCGCTTCCGCGCAACCTGGCGGAAGTCACCACACGTCACAAGGAGATTCAGTTTTCGAGCCGCACGCGCGCGAGCACCGAACAATTCAAGAGCGTGCACCGCGTGCAACGTGCTCTTGCGGCTCTTCTCCGCAGGCTCCCTGGCGATCTTGAGGAGAACGATGATCTGAAGATCCTGAAGTCGGTCGCCAGTGACAAGGTCTACAACATCGTTCACCTGATCTACCGGGCTCGGAATTACGAAGGTCACTCCAAGGATTACGAGTTTTCCCGTCTGTCGATGCAGGACCATTGGCGTGCGGGCTATCACGATGCCTTACGCACACTTCGCCATCCCGAGGTTTTTGCGCGCCCCGCGAGCCTGGACGGTGTGTTCACGTTCGATCTTGAACGCGACGGTCGTGAATAATGATGAGCCATTGCCGAACACAGAGAAGGACATGAAAATGCGCGAAGAGGAAATATTGGAGCGGGCGTTCGCTATGCCGCTGACCAGCCCGTCATACCCGCCGGGACCGTACCGTTTCGTCAACCGCGAATACCTGATCATCACTTACCGCACGGATCCGGTGAAGCTTCGCGCGGTGGTGCCCGGGCCCCTCGACATCGACAGCCACGAGGCGCTGGTAAAATACGAATTCATCCGCATGCCGGACTCGACCGGCTTTGGCGATTACACTGAGAGTGGGCAGGTGATCCCGGTCTCTTTTCGCGGCCGGAAGGGCAGCTACACCCACTGCATGTTCCTCAATGACGAAGGACCAATCGCTGGCGGTCGCGAGCTCTGGGGCTTTCCGAAGAAGCTGGCGCAACCGACGCTGCGGACTGAAGTCGACACGCTGGTCGGTACTCTGGATTACGGACCCATTCGGGTTGCCACCGGCACGATGGGCTACAAGCACAGCCAAGCCAATCTGTCGCAAATCAGGGCTTCGCTTGCGGCGCCGAACTTCCTGCTCAAGATCATTCCGCATGTCGACGGCACGCCACGCATCTGCGAACTGGTCGAATATCACCTCGAGGATGTCACGATCAAGGGCGCGTGGACTGGGCCTGCGGCGCTCCATCTGACGCCTCATGCGTTGGCACCGGTAGCTGACCTGCCAGTTCTCGAGGTGGTGTCCGCGGTTCACATACTGGCCGACCTGACGCTCGGGCTGGGCAAGGTCGTGCATGATTACCTCCAACAGCCAAACCGACGTCTCCTCCAGGCCCGCGAGATGGGGCTGGTCGACTGAACATGAAGGCATGGAACGGACAAGAAGGGGAGTAAATTGAGTATTCTGAAGGGCAAGACGGCCGTTGTGACGGTCGGACTCTTGACGTCGTGCCGTTTCGGAAACGGCGCGGCTCAAGAAAGAGGCCGCCAACTGAGGCGGGTCTTACTTGGTCAGCCGAATTGCCGGACTGCCGTTATCAGGAAAGCGGCTGTGACAGCAAGCGCGACGGCCAGGGCAGTGCCCTTCAGCAATCCGTTATTCGTCTTGCGCGGCGCGACGGTAAGGCCTGCGGCGACGATTGCCAGGCCAGCCATATTGCCAGGCCAGCCATGACGGCTGCGACGTGGGCGACGGTCGGGGCCATGTCTCTGGAGCTCCAGTTGACGCGACCATCGTAATTCAAATGAGGCCACTGCCAAAATCAAATTGGGCCACTGGTCGAAACAGGCCAGCACCCAGCGCCGCATGAGAACAAACCCGGATTTCGCGTGTCAGAAGCGTGCGGCCACCCCTGCATTCAGGGGCATGTGCTTGCACTGTGTCGCCCGCCCGGATTTCCGGTGCGATGACGAAAAGAACTGATTTCATTGAGGAAAAATGGTGCTGCCAGACAGGATTGAACTGTCGACCTCTCCATTACCAATGGAGTGCCCGGGTTTTGGAAATACCCCGTATCGACAGTCACTTATCTAATTTTTGAAGCAGGCCTTGTGTCACTTTTGTGCCAGTTGGACAGGCTGGGTACATCGTCATCGATGACATCAAGCCGGACATTGGCCGACCCGTCCATTCTGGTCATGCTCAAACTCTAGCATAGTCAGCAGGCAGGCGGAACTTTGTCCTCTGACCCGGTGCCCCCGGATCGGAATTTCCTCCACCCTCTCACGTGACGCCGAGCGGTCGGTGTAACGGGGGTGCGAATCCCTCCCTCTTCGCCAATCAGCCGCGAAAACTCCGATAATTCCAACCCGAAACGTAGACACGGGCTCATCCGTTTGGGTGTCTGGGATATCGATCGACATGAAGTTCTCCTGCGGCCGCCACAGCAGCTTCGTTGAATTTCCGCTGTCAGCCGCAGGCGTCGATCATCGCCTGCGCGACGTCGAGCATTCCGACGTTCTCGACAGTGCGCTCGACGATCACCCTGGCCTGCGCGGGCTCCGTGAGATTGTCGGCGTGGACCGTGCAATCAACCGCGCCCCGCGCATCGCCCTTCTTCGCGAATCGGACCATGAACTCGAATATCTCGTCCTCTGTCTGGTGCCGCCAAAGCTGGCAAGTCAGCGCGCCCTTCAAGACTGAGCGCTGTCTCGGCCATGAGTCGTACAGGAATTCCTCGGGCTTCGGCGGGTCCGGAGGCCGGAAACTCTCAAGCGACAGGCCGCGGATGGGCTCCACACGCGGCATCGCGACTGGATCGACGAGCCTTGACAGCAGTGTGGCGTCGAGGCCGGCGAAGCCTCTCGCGGCGTCCTGAATGCGCCTGAACTCTGTCGCCGCGCCGTGGGCCTGCTGGAAAATTCGGTGCGCCGAAGAAAGACCTTTCGCCGCCTCCATGACGCGCAGGTAGTCCGCCGTCGCCGGTGAAGGCAGGCCGCGGAGCGGCGACAACGGGAC
>JAQGJF010000084.1 GCA_028290765.1 Tardiphaga sp. | reverse complement strand
AGCGGCCGGCGGAAACGGCCGGGGCACATCTCAGGTTTTTCGTGCCATGAGATTTGCTGGGATTGGACTGGTGTGCTGGCGCCGAAAGCAGGATGATTTCAGGTTAGTTCGGTGACATCAGCCGCGTCATTGCGAGGAGCGAAGCGACGAAGCAATCCAGTCCTTGCTTGCGGTCCTGGCTTGCTTCCGCCTTCGCTCTTCGAGCTTCGGCGGACGCAGTCGCTTCGCTCGCAATGACGGGGTCAGCGTTTCTGATTCGACTTAAATCATCCTGCACGGTAATTCGAAGGCTATGCCAGGCACAGCCCATCAAGCCTGCGCCAATTCCAGGCAGGCTCCGTCGGCCTGCAATATCTTCTGAAGCCTGCCGATCGGCACGAGACGCGACATGCCGTTGGTTTCGAGGCTGGCGAGGGCCGCGGCTGTCCCGCCGGCCTGGCCAACGGCCATGGATATCGTCATGACCCGGATCGCCGCCAGCGCCTCGTGCGTGGCCGAGATGCCGCGACCCACCGCCAAGGCATTGTCGAGGTCGGCCGGGATCAGGCTGCGGTAGGGAATTTGATAGGCGTGGTCGGCGTCAAAGGTCTTGTAGACCAGGTCGCCGCCCGCTGCAGGATGGATGTCGACCGGATAGGCGCCGGCAGCGATGGCATCCGCGAAGGGCCTCGATTGCAGCAATTCGTCGACCGTGAGAACGTGGTCACCTTCGACGCGACGTGTCTCACGAACCCCGACCTGGGTCGCGAAAGCCTGCAAGCGCCCATTCTCACAGCCCGGTACGGCAGCCCGCAGATATGCCGCGGCCCGCCATGCCTGCTTGCGTCCTTCAATTTCGGCGCGGCTGAGACTCATGCTGTCCGTGGCATCGATGCCGAGGCGGCTGATGTTGAACCACCCGTCCTGCGAAAACGGATCGGGAGAAGCGTGCAAGGCCGCGCGCGCGAGATCGCCCTTCTCGAACCCGCGGCGTGCCAGTTCTCCCAGATAGGGTTTCGGAATCGCGCCGAAGCGCACAAAATTCATCGGGCCGAAACGAAACATCATGGTCGCGGGTTGCAACGTCTCGCCCTCGTCGAGCGAGAGCAGGCGCACCCCTGCCCGGTTCAGCGCATCGATATCGCCGGATGCGTCGACCAGGATGCGCGGAACACATTCGAGGACGCCGCTCTTGGTCAGGAGCTGGACCGACTCCACCTTCCTTGCACGACATTCGACAGCGAGGAGATTGGCGTGAAACAGCATGCGAACGCCGGCATCCATGACCATGTCATCGAGCACCAGTTTCAACACTTCCGGTGCGTACGGCACCCGGTCCATCGTGTGGCCGTTGGACATGACGAAGACTTCGTGCTGACCGGCCCCACCATAGGTCCTGAGCCGATCGACCACCTCTTCCGCAAGACCCGCGATGATGCGACGGCCCGTTGCCGTCTGCCAGCTGTTGAACTGGCCGACCGCGCCGGCCGTGGCGTTGCCGCCAAGGAAGCCGTAACGCTCGACCAGAACCACGTCCGCGCCATGCCGGGCGGCGGCGACGGCAGCCATCGTGCCGGCTATGCCACCGCCGCAGACCAGAACGTCACAGGACAAGGTTGGATTGCTCGGCATGTTCAGGGCTGTTGAGGCCTGATGTTTTGCGCCTTGATGATCGCGCCATAGCGTTTCTCCTCGGCTTTGAGGAAATCAGCGGTCGCTTGCCTCGATTGCACAACGGGCGTCTGGTTGAGGGCGGCCAGCCGGGTTTGCACCGCCTCGGCTTTCAACGCCCTGGCCAGGAGGTCTTCCAGACGGGCCAGCCCTTCGGCCGGAATGGTGCCCTTCGGCGCCACCAGCATCGACCAGCCTTGCACCTCGAGCGACGGATAGTTCAACGAGCGGAAGGTCGGGACGTCAGGCAATTCCGGCACCGGCGCTTCCGATGACACCCCAAGTCCCCGCAGCTTGCCTTCCTTCACGAGCGGAGCAACGCTCGGCAGATTGAGGAAACCGAGCGAGACGCGGCCGGAGATCAGATCAGGCAAAAGCGTACTTTCGCCCTTGTACGGCACCGGCGTGAGCGGAACGCCGGTCTCCGCGGTAAAGATTTCCGAGGTCAGATGCGCCAGCGTGCCGATGCCGCTGTTGCTGGCGGTCAACTCATCCGCTTTTCCCTTGTACCGGGTGATCAGGTCGGAGAACGACTTGATCTCCGAATTCGACGGCACGACGAGCATCAACGGTTGCGCGGCGACCATGCCGACCGCATCGAAATCACGCCCGACATCGTAGCCAACCGAGGGATTGAGGGCCGGATTGATCACCATGCTGTTGCTCGCGACCAGCAAGGTATGTCCGTCACGGCTCTGTGCCGCGGCGACCACGCCAAAGGCGCTGCCGGCGCCCGGGCGATTCTCGACGACGACCGGCTGTCCAAGCTGCGGCGCCATGACATCAGCCAGGACCCGCGCCGCCGAATCGGCGGGACCGCCCGCGGCAAACGGCACGATGATGCGCACCGTCCGCGTCGGCCAGACATCGGCGGCCCCCGCCGTCCCGGCAACGATCCCGGACAAGGCGATGCCAGCCAAGGAATTTGCCAAAAGCGCCAGCGCGCCACGCCGGTGTGGATCGAACGGAACAGCCGAAATCATGTGTTTCATCCACGGCGCTCCCAAATGTTACGCAAATTTGTTGTCGCGCGCGACCCGCGCGTGGCGCTTTCGCCAGACACTAGGAGCAGATGCCGCGTTGACAAATACTAATCGTTGGAGGGGTCATAACGTCATGTTATAGGTTGGGCGATTGATTGCGGCCGGTGCCATGAATCTACGCCAGATAGAGGTCTTTCGCGCCCTGATGCTTGCCGGCTCCGTGACGGGGGCCGCAAGGCTGCTGCATGTCTCGCAGCCGGGCGTCAGCAGAATGCTGGGCCATATCGAACTGCAGCTCGGCATCAAACTGTTCGAGCGGATCCGGGGAAAGCTTCACGCCAAACCCGAAGCGGAAGTCCTGTTCCGGGAGGTCGAGTTCGCCTACCGCGGCGTGAAGCGGATCGAGGATTGCGCGCGCGGGCTCCAGGCGGGCAGCGGCCTCTCGCTACGGGTGCTGGCCACGCCCAGCCTGGCGCTCGAACTCGTGCCGCAGGCCATTGCGGATACCGTCACCCGGTTTCCCGCGGCCACGCTTTATGTGGAAAGCCAGCTCGTCAGGGAGATCACCCGCCAGTTGGTGTCCGAAGAAGCCGACATCGCGATTTCGAGTCTCCCGATAGAGCATGCGCTGCTTCAATCCGTTGCCATCGGCCACTGGTCGCTATCGTGCGCTTTTGGCGCGTCGCATCCGTTTGCCGCACGGCGCCGCTTAAGTCCGCGGGACATCCTGAAAGAGCGGCTGATCGCCTTCAGCTCCGACACGCCGCAGGGTCGATTGGTTGCCGATTGGGCCGCCAAGGCCGGCATCACGCCGGCACGCCACATCGAGGTGCGCTCAGGCCAGATTGCATGCGCGCTGGTTGCCGCGGGCGCAGGCATTGCCGTCGTCGACAGCCTGACCGCGCGGGCCTGGAGCGGTTCAAATCTCGCCTTTCGGCCGATCATCGGTGCGCCGACTTTCAATGCGCATGCGGTGCGCCATGCGAGTTCTGCCTCATCCTTGCTGGCTGACGCCTTTGTCGGCCGCATCCGCGCGAGATTCGGTCGCTCGCCGACGGCCTAACAGCACAGCCAGTTCGTAGGATGGGTTGAGCGCTTGCGAAACCCATCGATGCCACGCGATGTGCGGTGATGGGTTTCGCTGCGCTCTACCCATCCTACGGGCTGTCACCGTAATACACCCCCACATCGGGATCTCGCGCTTGCGGTGGATTAGCGCCCGACAGGAAAGTGCGCTTGCCTTTCACGACCGATCAGTCTAGATATCCGGTATGGCACGACAAACCCCACTGCGGATGCCGCGCGGCCGGCCCCGCGAGTTCGATACCGACGCAGCTATCGAGCGTGCCATGGGTGTTTTCTGGTCGTCCGGCTATCACGGCACATCGCTGCCTGATCTGCTGGAGGCGACGAATCTGTCGCGCGGAAGCCTCTACGCCGCCTTTGGCGACAAGCACGGCCTGTTTTTGCGCGCGCTGGACCGTTATATCGACGCGGCGTTGACGCACCTCGATACCGAACTTGATCCACGAAAGAATGCCCTGGCGGGTCTGCGGGCCTGTCTTGCCGGCTATGTCGAGCGGGCCAGCGGCGTTGCCGGCAAGCGCGGATGCCTGGTGGTGGCAACCGCCATGGAGCTGGCCGGCCATGACATCGAGGTCGAACAGCGTATCCGGCGCTTCTTCAAGGCGATGGAGACCCGGCTGAACGCGGCACTGACGCGCGCGCGGGCCGCGGGGGAATTGGCCACAGCCGTCGAACCCGCGACCGTCGCCCGTCTGCTTGTCTGCCTGGTCGAAGGCATGCGCGTAGTCAGCAAGAAAAGACCGGACCGGAGCCTGTCGCAAGCCGTGGTCCAGACCCTCATCGACCGTTTCGCAAGGTAGATCGCATGGACAGAACATCGGGTGGCGCGTCGATATATAGACCGTTCGGTCTTCAAATTTGATTTTCATGACCGCGGCGGCACGCAAGGAGCATGGCCATGAACACCGAGCTGGAACCATCCGAATCCCTGCGGGCCGGTGACATACGGTTCGCCTATCAGCGCGCCGGCCATGGCGGGCTCCCGATCGTCCTGCTCCATGGCTGGCCACAAACATCGCATGCCTGGCGCCGGGTGAAGCCGCTGCTGAGTTCCCGATGCGATGTCGTGATCCCCGATTTGCCGGGCTTTGGCTTCACGTCGAAGCCCGAGGGCGGCTTCGACAAGAAAACGATCTCGCGCCGGCTCCGGGATTTTGTCCGGGCCCTCGGGCTGTCGCGCATCGCCCTGGCCGGTCACGATCTCGGTGGGCACGTCGCCTATGCCTATGCGGCCCAATGGCCGGAAGAGGTCAGCCATTTGATTTTCATCGAGAGCAGCCTTCCGGGTTTCGGCCAGGAAGAGGCGATGGACGTGTCGAAAGGCGGAAGCTGGCACTTCGGCTTCAACATGGCCGGCGATATCTCCGAAGAACTGGTGCGCGGACGAGAGAAGCTGTTCGTGGACCATTTCATGCGGCGCGAGAAAGTGGGGCTGTTCGATGCAAATTCAGTGAGCGACGCCGACATCGAGCACTACGCCCGCGCGCTGCAGCGGCCGGGCGCGTTGCGGTCCTCCTTCAGCTATTACCGCACGCTGCCGATCGACCGGAGCGATAATTCGGTGTGGGGACAGACCCCCCTGCCCATGCCGGTGCTGGCGATCGGGGCTGACTGGGGATACGGACCCGCTTCCGAACACACGATACGCCGGGTCGCGAAGGATGTTCGGGCCGCGATCATCGAACGCTGCGGACATTATCCCGCGGAGGAACGCCCAAGCGAGCTGGCCCGCGCGATCCTCGATTTCCTGGCGCCGGCCCCCTCGACCGCAGATTGAGCAGCTCGACGTCACATTCAACGAAAGGACCCATAATGAGCTTCAATCCAGACGACTTCCGTCACCAGATGCTGCGCGCAGGCGACGTCAAGATCCATGCTGTCGTCGCCGGCGATGGGCCGCCGCTCGTTCTCCTCCATGGCTTTCCGCAGACCTGGTGGGAATGGCGCAAGATCATGCCGGTGCTCGCCGAACGACATACCGTAGTCGCGCTCGATCTGCGCGGCGCGGGTCATTCCGACCACCCTTTGGCCGGCTACGACAAGGCAAGCCTTGCCGAAGACGTGCACGGCGCGATGGGCGCGCTCGGTTTTACGCGTTACGCCGTCTGCGGCCATGACATCGGAGGGATGGTCGCCCTCGCCCTGGCCTTCACCCACCGCGAGGCCGTGACGCGCGTCGCGATCCTGGATGTGCCGCAGCCGGGCTGGAGCCAGTGGGAGGCCAGTTTCGCCGACCCGACGCTCTGGCATTTCGCGTTCCACATGAACCGCGATCTGCCGGAGCGCCTGATTTATGGCCGCGAGTACGATTACGTCTCGGCCTTCTTCCATGGCCGCGCCTTCAACCATGGTGCGTTTCCGATCGAGGAAGTGGAAGTTTATGCGCGCGCCTTCGCTCAACCGGGCAACACCCGCGGTGGCCTCGAGTGGTATCGCGCCTTCCCGGTGGACCACGCCAACGCGCTCGGCTGGTAGCGTGATCCCCTGACGATACCGGTGCTCGCTTTGGGAGGAGAACA
>JAQGJF010000070.1 GCA_028290765.1 Tardiphaga sp. | reverse complement strand
GTCGGCATGGTGGTCGGCGCGCTGCTGGCGACGCGGGTGATGAAGCGCCTCGCCTTCGGCACCGTGGTCGGGCTCGGCCCGGTGACGGGCTTTGTCGCCGCTTGCGTGATGGCGCTGACCACGATCGTTCCGACACCATGGCTGGCTGGCTTGAGCTTCTTCCTGCTCGGCGTCGGCCCGATCCTGTGGGTGATCTCGACCACGACGCTGCGGCAGTCGGTGACGCCGCCGAGCCTGCTCGGCCGGGTCTCCGCCATCAACATCATGAGCTATGGCGCGCGTCCGGTCGGCGCCGGCCTCGGCGCGCTGATCGGCGGGCTCTATCACGCGGAAGCTTGTCTCTATCTCGCAATGGCGATCTTCGGCGCCCAGGCGCTGGTGATCCTGATGTCGCCGGCGGTCAGCCTGGCGCGGCAGCCGGAGATGGTCGGGGAACCCGCGACGCGTTGAAGCAAGCCTCAAGCCTCCCTCCCACCGGGCCAAGGGTTCGATCGTAACCATACGCCGCGTCGTAGCGTCGCAGCACTGCGAACATTCTTGCCAAAGCGCGGCGCGCGCCTTTGTCTTGCCCCTAACAAAGGCCGACCAGCAAGGATCGGCCTAACCGGGGAGAACCACATGACATCAACCAAGGACAAGACTTCCACGCGCCGCCGCTTCCTGAAGGTTGCCGCGGCCGGAGCTGCGGCGACGGTCGCCGCCCCGAGCATCGCCAGCGCCCAGGGCCCGATCAGCATGCGCTGGCAAAGCACCTGGCCGGCCAAGGACATCTTCCACGAATACGCGCTCGACTACGCCAAGAAGGTCAACGACATGACCGGCGGCGACCTCAAGATCGAGGTGCTGCCTGCCGGCGCCGTGGTGCCGGCCTTCGGCCTGCTCGATGCGGTCTCGAAAGGGACGCTCGATGGCGGCCATGGTGTGCTGGTTTATCATTACGGCAAGCAGACCGCGCTGGCGCTGTGGGGCTCGGGCCCAGGCTATGCGATGGACGCCAACATGCTGCTGTCCTGGCACAAATACGGCGGCGGCAAGGAGTTGCTCGCCAAGCTCTACGCGTCGATCGGCGCCAACGTCGTCTCGTTCCCGTATGGGCCGATGCCGACCCAGCCGCTCGGCTGGTTCAAGAAACCGATGACCAAGGCGGAAGACTTCCAGGGCGTGAAATTCCGGACCGTCGGCATTTCCATTGACGTCTTCACCGGCCTCGGCGCCGCCGTCAACGCGCTGCCGGGTGGCGAAATCGTCTCGGCGATGGACCGCGGCCTGCTGGATGCGGCCGAGTTCAACAACGCATCGTCGGATCGCATTCTCGGCTTCCCCGACGTTTCCAAGGTCTGCATGCTGCAGAGCTACCACCAGAATGCCGAGCAGTTCGAGATCATGTTCAACAAGACCAAATATGACGCCTTGCCGGAAAAGATGAGGGCGATCATCTCGAACGCCGTCGATGCGGCAGGTCAGGACATGGCCTGGAAGGCGATCGACCGCTACTCGAAAGATTACGAGGAAATGCAGACCAAGGATAAGGTCAAGTTCTACAAGACGCCGGACTCGATCCTCCAGAAGCAGTTGGAGATCTACGATCAGGTCGTGGAAAAGAAATCGGCGGAAAACCCGCTGTTCAAGGAAATCGTCGAATCGCAACTGGCATTCGCCAAGCGCGCGACGCAGTGGGAGCAGGATACAGTGGTCAGCCGGCGCATGGCCTATAACCACTACTTCGGCCCGAACGCCAAGAAGAAGACCTGACGCAACAGTCCATACGAATAATGCATCATCCGGGATGACCAAATCCCGGGTGATACTTTCCATTGCTGGCAATGCTGCTCTGACGCCCCTCTAAAACGGCCGAACCACCATGAATGCGCAGCGCTTCCTGCACACCATCGACGGGATCAGCACCTGGACAGGCAAGGCCGCAGCGTGGCTGATCGTGGGGCTGATGGCGCTGGTCTGCGCCGAAGTCTTCAAGCGCTACATCCTCAACATGCCGACAGCCTGGATCTTCGACGCCTCAAACATGCTGTACGGCACGCTGTTCATGATCGGCGGCGCCTACACGCTGGCGCAGAACGCCCATGTCCGCGGTGACTTTCTCTACAGCTCGATGCGGCCGCGCACGCAGGCCTCGCTCGATCTGGTGCTGTATATCGTGTTCTTCCTGCCCGGCATCGCGGCACTGGCCTACGCCGGCTGGGACTACGCATCGGACTCCTGGCGCATCAGCGAGCATTCCAATGTGACCGCCGACGGGCCGCCGGTCTATCATTTCAAGTTCATGATCCCGCTGGCTGGCGCGCTGCTGCTGCTGCAGGGCGCGGCCGAGATCACGCGCTGCGTGGTGTGCCTGAAGACCGGGAGCTGGCCGAGCCGGCTCAAGGACGTCAATGAAATCGATGTCGTCGAGGAACAGCTGGCGCACAGCGAGCACGTCGACGAGGATTCGCGCAGGAAAGCGATTGCGCACGCGCAGGACATCGAGGAAAGCGCGCGGCAACGCGGCATGGGCGGGGACTTGCAGCGATGAGCGATCCGGCACTCGGACTTTTGATGCTCGGACTCATCGTGGTCGTGATCATGATGGGTTTCCCGACAGCGTTTACGCTGATGGGGCTCGGCATGTTCTTCGGCTTCTTCGCCTATTACCGCGGCGGCGAGGCCTGGGCCGACAACCATATCTTCGACCTGATGGTCCAGCGCACCTACGGCGCCATGACCAACGACGTGTTGATTTCGATTCCGCTGTTCGTGCTCATGGGTTACGTCATGGAGCGCGGCGCACTGGTCGACAAAATGTTCTATTCGATCCAGCTCGCGTTCCGCCGCGTGCCGGCTTCGCTCGCAGTGGCAACCCTGATCGTCTGCACGTTCTGGGGCATCGCCTCAGGCCTGGTCGGCGCCGTGGTGGTGCTAATGGGCGTCATCGCCTTCAATCCGATGCTGAAGGCCGGTTATGACGTCAAACTCGCCTCCGGCGTCATCACCGCCGGCGGCACGCTGGGTATCCTGATTCCACCCTCGGTGATGATCATCGTCTACGCGGCGGTGGCCGGCCAATCGGTGGTGAAGTTGTACGCCGCGGCGATGTTTCCCGGTTTTTTCCTCGCCTTCCTGTACCTCGTCTACATCATCGGCTGGGCGCTGATCGACCCGAAGATCGCGCCGAAGCTGCCCGAGAGCGAGACCCGGATTCCGGTCCGGCCATGGGTGACGGAGCTGCAGCAGGCCTATTCGCGCAACATGCTGGCGGCGCTGTTCGCCGCCGTGCTGGCGCCCGCCAAGGCCATGAGGATCAGCGTGGACGGCGTCCGCATCGGTTACGCGATGCTCTTGAAGAATCTCGGCTTCGCCCTGATCCCGCTGGTGCTGACTCTGGCCACGCTGGGCGCGGCCTGGTGGTATGTCGTGATCCAGCAGCAGCCGGACGTGCAGTCGTCGGTCGCCGCCGCCGCTCAGCAACGAATGGAGGCGG
>JAQGJF010000063.1 GCA_028290765.1 Tardiphaga sp. | reverse complement strand
GGCAGCGCCAACAGCACCGACGCCACCCGCACGCCGAATTCGGTGTCGCCGGCGATCAGGGTGCCGAGACGGATCACCAGCGCGACCATCGGCGGGTGATCGTAATAGCCGCCGGCGAGATACTTCGACCACATCCAGTAATAGGCTTCGTCGAAAGTCAGCGGCGTGTAGGCCGCGGCGACCAGCCGCAACAGCACCAGCGCCAGGACCGTGAGAATGGTGCCGCGGGCCAGCCGCAACTCGGTGAAACTCATCGACGATTCATCGCTTGCGCCAGACGAAAAGGCCGGACATCGCGTAATTCCATACCACGCCCATCAGCGCGCCCGCCGCCCCCGCCAGCCACCAGATCGGCCGCTGGTCGTAAACCGAGAAGGCGACGCCGACATTGGCGAGCAGGCCGACGCTGCAGACCACATAGAACAGCAATAGCCCGCGCAAAATGGCAAAACCCTTCAATCGTTGATCACGGTAGGTCAGAAAATTGTTCAGCACGAAGTTGCTGGTCATGGCCAGCAGCGCCGCGCAAGCCTGCGCCTCCGCGAACGGCACTTTGAACCCATTGAGCGCGATATACAGTGTGATGAAATGCACGACGAGACCGATCGAGCCGACCAGCGCGAACATCAGGAAGCGCAGCGACACCACGTCGTGGGTCAATTTGGCCAGCACCAGCCCCAGAAAATCCAGCGCGACCATCGAGTCGAGCTTGCTTTCGCCATGCTGCCGCGCCCCGAACGTATAGGGAATTTCCCGCACCCGCAGATTGCCCCGCGCGGTGGCGACGACGTCGAGCAGGATCTTGAATCCTTGCGTCGACAATTGTGGCGCCAACTGCTCGAAACGGTCGCGGCGCATCATGAAAAACCCGCTCATCGGATCGGCGACCTTGACCCGGAGCACGCGCTGCGCCACCTCAGTGGCCAGCGTGCTGAAACCGGCGCGCCTGTTGTCGAAACTGTCGGCGCTGTCGCCCTCGATATAGCGGCTGCCGACCACGAGGTCGGCGTCGCCGCCTTCCAGCAATTTGAGCATCTGCGGCAGCCGGGTTTCGTCATGCTGCAGGTCGGCATCGATCACGGCGACGCAGGGCGCGCTCGACGCCAAAATCCCTTCGATGCAGGCGCCGGACAGGCCGCGCCGTCCGATCCGCCTGATACAGCGGGCGCGGCCGTCCTGCTGCGCCAGCTTCCGCAGCACCTCCGCGGTGCCGTCGGGCGAATTGTCGTCGACGTAGATCGCCTCCCAGGAAACCCCGGCCAGCGCGGTCTCCAGCCGACGAAACAGCGTGGTGACGTTGTCGCGCTCGTTGAAGGTGGGAATGATCACCGAAAGCTGCAGCGAACCTGCAGCCTGCGGCGGATTTCCTGGGGCGAATTGGAGGGTTTCACTCATGGCGCAGCATATATCCGGGGCTTCGGGCGATGCCAAGCCGCCCTCGCAACCGGGTAAATCAGGCACCAAATCGGGGAAAATGGGTCTAAAAAGACCCCTTGGACCAAAACTGGCCCCAAAATGCCAACGACCACGAACAACGTGGTGCGCGTACATCCGGCGCATCAGAGCTATTCCGTGGTCGTCCCAGCGCCGGAGCTATGAAGAATCAACGTCGCCGTTGTATCTTAGATAGGGACGATTGAGGCGTTACGCAAGGGGTATTTGAAATAGCCCCCGGCGGCGGCAAAATCCGCGTCGACGATGCTCGGCCGGTTATGGCATATTTGGCGTGCGCCATTTCGACGGGGTCCCATGACAAGCCTTTTCAAGTTCTTCGCCTTCGCCGCGCCGTTGATGCTGGCCGGGGCGCTTTCGGCCGGCACCGCAGTCGCGCAGGGCAGCGCGATCGATGCCGCCACCACCGCGGTGCTCGCCGATGCCAAGGTCGTCAAGGCGCTCGACACCATCAAGGCCGACGACACTCGGGCGCTGTCGGAACAGAAGACCATCACCGAGATCCCCGCCCCTCCTTTCAAAGAAAAGGTCCGCGGCGCCTATCTGCTGAAGCGGTTCCAGGAACTGGGCTTCAAGGACGCCGCGATGGACGGCGAAGGCAATGTACTCGCGCTACGCAAGGGCAGCGGCGGCTCGCCAAAGCTGGTGGTTTCGGCGCATCAGGATACGGTGTTCGCCGAGGGCACCGACGTCACCGTGAAGGAAAAAGACGGTGTGTTCCTCGCGCCCGGCATCGGCGATGATGCGCGCGGGCTGGCCGCGCTGCTTTCGCTGATGCAGAGCCTGAACGACAGCGGCATCACAACTGTCGGCGACATCCTGTTCGTCGCCACCGTCGGCGAGGAAGAGCTCGGCAATTTGCGCGGGGTCAAGGCCCTGTTCCGGGACCACAAGGATATCGACGGATTCATTTCGATCGATGGTCTCGGCATCAGCCGCGTGGTCAACCAGGCCACCGGCAGCCATCGCTACGAGATGATCTTCAAGGGCCCCGGCGGCCACAGCTTTCAGGAATTCGGTTTGCCAAGCGCCAATCATGCGCTGGGGCGCGCGGTCGCCAAAATTTCCGAGCTGCAGACACCCGCCGAGCCGAAAACCACCTTCACCGTCGGCACGGTCAGCGGCGGCACCTCGGTCAATGCCATCGCCGCCGAAGCCCGGATGGCGGTCGACATGCGCTCGGATTCCACCGAGGAACTGCTGAAACTCGAGGCGCGCCTGCTCGATCTCGTCAAGGACGCGGTGGCCGAGGAAAACAAACGCTGGAATTCCGACAAGCTCACCGTCGAGATCAAGCTGATCGGTGACCGCCCCGCCGGCATCGTCGCGCTGGACTCGCCGATCGTCCAGGCGACGCAGCGCGCCGTCACCGTGCTGACCCGTGCGCCGCGAGTCACCTTTGCCGGCTCCAGCACCGATTCCAATCTGGCGATGTCGCTCGGCATTCCCGCGGTGACGATCGGCGGCGGCGGCGAAGGCGGCAACTGGCATTCGCGCAATGAATGGTACCGGCCGGTCGATGCCTGGATGGGCCCCCAGAACGCGCTCTTGACGATGCTGGTGCTGACGGGCGTCGACGGTGTAACCAAGCCGATGCTGGCGACGCGGCACTAATTCTCGAAGATGAAGCAGGTGGTGGTGCCGTGCGCGAGCAGCCTTCCGTTGCTGTCCGTGATCCGTCCTTCTGCGGTGCCGACGCGGCGGCCGCGATGCAGGACCACGCCCTCGGCCCGGATCGGACCGGTCTCCGGCGTCATCGGCCGGACCAGTGAAATCTTGAATTCAAGCGTGGTCTGGCCGTATCCCTTCTCGAGGGTCGATTGCAGCGCCAATCCCATGCAGCTGTCGAGCAGCGTCGCCGAGAAGCCGCCATGCACGGTGCCGGCCGGATTGAGATGGTCGTCGCTCGGTTCCGCGGTCACCACGACGCGTCCGCTTGTCGCCTCGGCAATGTCATAGCCGAGGGTCCGGGCAATGGTGTTGAGGGGCAGTGTGCCGTCGGCAAGTCCCCGGACGAACTCCAGCCCGCTCATCTCCTTCCGCCGCTCCGCGCTCACGGTGCCGTATGTTCTTTCGGCGACACGTTTCGACATCTCGTCTCCCGTTCAACGCGACGCGCCTCGTGAAGAGCAGGCACGCAAGCCTGTTCGGCACAAGCAGAGACCCGTCCGGCTCCGAAGCATCCTTCGGTCCGAACGAGTGATACCATCGCGATGAATCAAATGCTGGCGGAAATCGGACTCGGTCGGTCCTTTTCCATGGCTCGCAAAAAGACGCCCCCCGTCAAGGACGGAGCTAGTGATCCCGCCCTAATGCAGGGGCACCGTCTCGACCTGCGCCAAATTGCATTCCCGGAAGTGAGACGTGATTTCTTCCTGGGCGCGGTGGCGCCACGCCTCGGCTTCTTCCAACCAGCGTTCATGGTGCTGGCGGTCGAATGACGCACGCACGCGGCACAACATTTCCTGGGCGCGATATTCCGCAACCTTGTCCATGCGTTCCTCCAGTGCCATCGATTTGCGCGAGGAACTTAGCAGGCCAAAGCCGATTTCGATATTACGTTTCAGTCATGTTGCAGTGCGTGATCGTCTTTCAATTGTCATAACGTCACGACACGCAGGCGTTACTCGCGATCAAGGGCGGAGCAACGCCACTGCGCAGTTATAAAAAAGCCCCGTTGTGCGGGGCTTCCTTTTTATCGCGATGTCCCGCCCGCTCCGGTCGTGCCGCCGGTGGATCCGGTGCCCGCCGAACTGCCGGGGCTGGGATTGATCCCCGTCGTTCCCGGGCCACCCGGGACCATCGAATTTCCGATGGTGCCGTTGGTCAGCGTTCCACCGCTCTGCCCGTTGGTGCTGCCGTTGGTAATTCCCGGCGTGACGCCCGTCGAGGTGGACGAGCCGCCGGAGGGCGGAGCCGCGGTCGAGCCGGTCGAACCTCCTGTGCCGGTCTGTGCAAATGCGAATGTGCTGGAAAGGGCCAGTGCGGAGGCCAGTGCGATTGTCGCGAGTTTCATGACAGCTTCCTGTTTTGGTTTTGTTACCGTACCAATCAGAAGCCGTTGCTTTCGTTCCAGCGTGGCCACGCAGCCGTGATGCGGCTATTTCGACGCCGCCTTGCGCCGGGTGAACGCCGTGACGATGTCCTTTTCCGCCAGGGCGATGGCGTTGTTGGCGGTCGTCATATGGGCGCCCGCATCAGCGTTCGGGAACTGCATCGTCAAATAGCTCACCAGACTGACGCGAAAGTTCTGCCGCTCGGACGGACACACGCTGGCAACGCGACGGGTGAAATCCTGCTCGGACAGGCTCTTGTTGCCGTCCTGCGTATATTCCCGGGCGAGGCAGTTCCAATAGGAATCGCGCCCCGATATCGCCAGCCGATGGGCGTCGTCGATTTCGTCGGCCATCGCCACCGGGGCCGTTATCGCCAAAACCGCCGCAACAATCGTCCGCATGCTGTTCTCCTTTTTTGCTCATCATAGCTTGAACAGTCGAGGCGCGTAAATGCGCACGCGCCGACGCTGCGTCTGGTCAATCACCCTTGATTTGACTAGAGTTGACCGGACCAACCTTTCACTCTTTCGCGATGGGACACCGGTGAGCAAGAAACCATCTTCCAACAAAGCCGGCAAAATCCACATCGGCATCGGCGGCTGGACCTTTGCGCCGAGGCGTGGGGTATTTTATCCGGAGAAGCTGACGCAGGCGAAGGAACTCAGCTACGCCGCGTCGAAACTCACTTCGATCGAAATCAACGGCACCTATTACGGCTCGCAGAAACCCGAGAGCTTTCGCAAATGGGCGCGCGAGGTGCCCGACGGATTCGTGTTTTCGCTGAAAGGCCCGCGCTTCGCCACCAACCGCCGGGTGCTGGCCGAAGCCGGCGATTCGGTGAAGCGGTTCTACGATTCCGGCGTGCTGGAACTCGGCGATCGGCTCGGCCCGGTGCTGTGGCAATTCGCGCCCACCAAGAAATTCGACGAAGCCGATTTCGGAAAATTTCTCGAATTGCTGCCGCGTGAACTCGAAGGCCGCGCATTGCGCCATGTGGTCGAGGTGCGGCACGACAGTTTTTGCGCACCCGACTTCATCGCGCTGCTGCGCCAGCACGGCATCCCCGTGGTATTCGCCGAGCACGCGAAGTATCCAGCCATCTCCGACGTGGTCGGCGATTTTGTCTACGCCCGGCTGCAGAAGGGCAATGACGACATCAAGACCTGCTATCCGCCGAAGGCCCTGGACGCCTGGGCCGAGCGGCTGCAGCTATGGGCCGACGGCGGCGAGCCGAAGGATTTGCCGCGGGTCGATACCACCCCCGCCAAGAAACAGCCGCGCGATGTCTTCGCCTATGTGATCCATGAGGGCAAGGTGCGGGCGCCGGAAGGCGCGATGGAATTGATCGCGCGGCTGAAGTAGGCAAACTCCGTTCAATCCAGCTTGATGCCGGCCTCGCGGATCAGTTTCGTCCAGCTCTCATGCTCGGCCGCGACGAAGCCACTAAGTTTGTCGTCCGGCACATCCCAGGCCTCGCCGCCGCTCTTCTCGAACCGTTCCCTGAGCTCGGGCAACGCGGCGCGCACATGTTCGCGCAATTTCGCGATCGCCTCCGGCGGGGTTTTCACCGGCGCGAAAATGCCGAGCCAGGAATCGACATCGAGCCCGGGCACGCCGGCCTCCGACATCGTCGGCACGTCGGGTGCCAGCGGGCTGCGTTTGGACGACAGCACCGCGATGCCCCTCGCCTGCCCGGATTGCACATAGGGCAACCCGGCGGAGTTCGAGTCGAAGAACAGGTCGATACGACCGGCCAGAAGGTCGGTGAACGCCGGCGGCGAGCCCTTATAGGGCACTTCCAGCATTTTGACGCCGGCGGCCTTCATGAAGGCGGCGGCCACCAGATGCTGGCCGGTGCCGACCCCCGCGGTCGCCACCGTGATCGAGCCCGGATTGGCTTTCGCGGCCGCGACAATGTCCTGCAGGCTGGCCTGCGGCAGCTCGCGGCGTGCGACCATCACGTAACCGAACTTGTAGACCATGGCGACCGGCACGAAATCCTTCAGCGGGTCGTAGGTCAGCTTCGAATACAGCGCCGAATTGAACGCCATGTTGGAAAGCCCGCCGATCAAAAGCGTATAGCCATCGGGCTCGCTTTGCGCTGCGGCCTGCGTACCGATCACGGTGCCGGCGCCGGGCTTGTTCTCAACGAAGAACGCCTGCCCCATGCGCCTGCCAAGCACGTCGGCGAGCTGCCGCCCAACCAGATCGTAGCTGCCGCCGGGCGCGATCGGGACGATGATTTTGACGGGATGGTCGGGATAAGCGCTCTGCGCCTGCGCCGTCACCAGCGAAGCTGCGACCCACGCCAAAACAGCCAGAAACCGAACCATTATTTTCTCCTGGGAACCGGCCATTTGACCTGGCTTATTTCTACGACTGGACCATCGGCCATGCCGCAGGCGATTGCAACGATTGCGCAATACCAGACATCTGCGGCATTCTGCGCGATCGACCGCGCCAGCACCGGAAGTCCCATGGCCAGCAAAGCAAAACGCCTCTTCACCATCGGTTATGAACAGACCCCCGCAAAGGCGGTGCTGGACGAGCTGGAGCAGGCCGGCGTCAAGCTGCTGGTCGACGTTCGCGCGGTTGCCGCATCGCGCCGCCCCGGCTTCTCCAAGAAGCAGCTCGCCGCGGGGCTCGACGAGCGCGGCATCGCCTATCTGCATTTGCGCGGCCTCGGCACCCCGAAAGACGGTCGTGACGCCGCGCGCGGCGGCAAATTCGACCAGTTGCACCGGATCTATGCCGCGCATCTGAAAACGCCGCAGGCCAAAGAAGAACTCGACGAACTCTCGTCGCTGGTCAAAAAATCCGGCCCGGTCTGCATCCTCTGCTACGAGCGCGACC
>JAQGJF010000049.1 GCA_028290765.1 Tardiphaga sp. | reverse complement strand
GGTTCTCGACAATCTCAGCCTCAAGCTCAATGTCGGCAAGACCATCGCCATCGTCGGCCCCAGCGGCTCCGGCAAGAGCACGCTGCTCAATCTGATCCTGCGGCTTTACGTGCCCGACGAAGGCCGTGTCGCCATCGACGGCGTCGATATCCGCAAGGTGACGCGCGAATCGCTGCGCAGGAGCATGGCGGTGGTGTTCCAGGAAAACATGCTGTACAACATGTCGATCCGGGAGAACATCCGGCTCGGCAAGGAAGGCGCCACCGACGAAGAGGTCGAGCAGGCGGCGCGCAAGGCGGAGATCCACCGCTACATCATGAGCCTGCCGCAGAAATACGACACCACGGTCGGCGAGCGCGGCGATACGCTGTCGGGCGGACAGCGCCAGCGCATCGCGATCGCCCGCGCCATCGTCCGCGATCCGTCGGTATTGTTGCTGGACGAGGCGACCTCGGCGCTCGACCAGACCACCGAAGCCGCGATCAACCGCACGCTGCTCAAGGTGGCCAAGGGCCGCACCATGATCTTCTCGACCCACCGCCTGACCTCGGTGGTCGAGATGGACGAGATCATCGTGATCAGCGGCGGCAAGGCGATCGAGCGCGGTTCGCACAAGCAATTGCTGGCGAAGGGTGGGGTATATCGAAAGCTCTGGGACGATCAGAGCCACAAGCCGCCGGCCGGTCACGCCGATGATGATGACGACGATGACGATGATTGAGCGCGGAATATTTCTGCGCCGACACGTTTCGCGATGGATTGCGGTCAGGAAAAATTAACGCCAATTGGAACGACTTGTCCGCCGGGGTGCGCCGCGATGCTAGATTTTAGCGTGCGGATGCAGCTCGAAGGTCGAGCAACGGTTTCCAAACTGGAGGCGTGGGTTCGATTCCCGCCATCCGCTCCACTACCATCCCGTCACGCGTCAACGACATCGCTGCTCCGAACGTGCGGCATCTCGTGCCGCCGGCTGCACTGCAGCGCGCGGCTCCCGTATGGTAAACGGAATCGTAAGGCGGCGAACCCGCTTCGCGGCGAGGGCGTTAATCGGGCCGCAACGTCGCCTTGGTAAAACCGGCCTCTCGACGATCATCGGATCGCCCATCATTCGGCCGTCAAGGAGACGATCATGCGTGCGTTGCTTGTGTCCTCGCTGCTGTCTGTTCTGACGCTGTTCCCAAATTCAGGCCACGCGGGTCCGGTCACGCGCCAAATCCAGGCTTCCGACAGCGAGAAGATTCAGCCGGCGGACTCCGGCTATAAAACCTACCGCGGCTACGTGTACGATCTTTCGGAAAACGCCGGCCGGCAGGATTCCGTGGCGATGGCCGACGGGTTGCAGCGTCAGCTCGATATCGTCGAGAGCGTCGGGCTGAGCCCGCAGGTGCTGACGTTCTTCCACAAGGTGCCGATCGTCGCCCACGAGATGTCGTGCCTGGAAAAACAGGCGGCCGCCGCCTGCTATGGCGCCAATGCGCCGCAACGCGCGCAAGGTAGCCGCGGGTTTACGGTGTGGGACAGCCGGAAGGCGCAATGGACCAACCCGGATGCGATTGCGCTCGCCGAAGACACCGGGAGCGGCATCGTGATGATTCGTCCCAGCATGATGCGCTATGCGCAGGATCCGATCATGCTTCACGAGTTTCTCCATGCCTATCACGCGCGATTGCTGCCGAGCGGATTTCGTAACGAAGGCGTTCTGGGGCACTACAATTTTGCAAAATCCAAGCAGCTTTATCCCGCCGATACCTACGCGCTGACCAACGAACGGGAATTCTTCGCCGTGACCGCGAGCATATTCCTGTATGGCAAAGACAGCGTCCATGAACCGTTCACGCGCGCCAGCCTGAAGGAAAAGCAGCCCGATTATTACAAGTATCTTGTGGGGCTGTTCGGGGTCGATCCGGATCGCGCCGTCACGCCGGTTGCATCCGCCAACTGATATGTGACCATTCGGCCGTGCCTACATTGATCGGGCCGACATCGACCGGTCGTTACGCCACCTTGCGCTGAGCTGCGTCGGTCGCGGGCCTCTTCGCAGCCACTGACTTTCCGTGAACGGAAGACGCCGCGCCGGTCGCTTTGCGCATCCGCCGCAAGGTGCCTTGCCCGAGCCGCAGCAGGAATCGCGCCCAGCGCTGGGCACGCCATTTCAGCCCGTTGTCGATGGTCAGCGAACGCAGATGGTAGGCCTTGTCGAACGACCACGTGTCGCAAGCGGTCTTGATCGGGTCGTCATAGAACTCCGAGATTTTTTCGCTGCCCATGCCGTCCTTGGCGAGCCAGTTCGGAATGTGAACGTTGCAGAGCCGCTCCACGTCGGTGAACACCTTGTCGGTGCCGGTGCCGGCCGCCGGGCAGGAGGTTGCGAAAGCGTCGCCGATCAGGACAATGCCGGCCTGGCGGTGGCCTTCGGTCACGTAGAGGTCGGCCGGCCGGATCTTGATCGGACCCACGACCTTGAATTCGCCGGCCATCCATTTCAGCGCCGGCATCATCGCGAGCAGGGCGGCTTCGGGCGCCCGGCGAAACTCGCGCAACCACGGGTCGTCCATCTTGCGATAGATCGCGAGGTTGGCGCGCATCGCGCTGCCGATCGGAAACAGCGTCAGATACGCCATCCGGTCGCTCGATCGCTCCGGATAGTAGGTCAGCGCCGGAAAGTCGAAGGCGGCGCGGCCGACCGGTTCGAGATCGAATGCGATCGTGTTGGAGTGACTCTCGCTGACGATCTTGCGTTCGATGCCGAGGAGATGGCGCAGTCCGATGTTGAGGCCGTTCGCCAGCACGATCAGCCGCGCCGAAATCACCTCGTCGTTGGACAGCACGACGCGCTGGCGCTCACTGCTGGTGGAGATCGACGTGGCCTTGGCGTGGATGATCTCCACGCCGGGGGGAATTGCGCCGCGGATGGTGTTCACCAGCGTATCATAGAGGATGCCGTACTGGTCGCTGGGCCTGTTGTCGACGAGATAGCCGAAGCGCGAGATCCAGACGTGGCCGTCATGCGTCGTGTTGCGCAACACCTCGTCGGCGAGGCCGGTCTTGCGAAGCAGGTCGAGCTGGACGCCGCCCAGCTTCTCGCAGCGCAGGTCGGGCGGATAGGCGACGTGCGGGTCGATCAGAACGGCGGGAATCCCGGCGCGCCCGAGCATTGCCGCGGCAGCCGAGCCGGCGAGTCCGCCGCCGACGATTGCAATATCGGTATACCGCATCGAATTGCCTTTGTTTGCAGCGGCATCATTGCTGCGGAAAGGCAAACAAAGCTTGAAGGAAATGCCGCAATTGGGCTCACAACCCGGTCAAAGCTACGGCATCGACTTAACTGAAAAGCAATGCCGCGGGAACAAGATCGCCGCGCTCCGGCAGGGATCCATCAAGGCGTTCATTCGATGATTTCGGTAACCATTTGTTCACCAGACCTGAGCATCGCCGCCCCGTGGGACGAGTTGATCCGGCGGGCGTCGTCGAACGTGTTCATGAATCCCGCGGCACTCCATGCAGCCAGCGAGACCCATTTCGCCAAGGTTCACATGCTGCTCGCGTGGGAAGAAGGGGCGGGGCCGCGACGGCTGGTCGGGGTATGGGCGCTGCAGCAGCGCAAACTCGCCCCGGTCTGGCCGACGCT
>JAQGJF010000045.1 GCA_028290765.1 Tardiphaga sp. | reverse complement strand
CATGGCGGCGCCGATGCCTGGTTCTATCTCGGCGGCGGGCTCGTGCTGTATGTGTTCTGGCTGTTCTCGGCGATCCCGGGCTTTCTGCTCGCCGAGCAGCTCACCGATCCCAAGAAATACGGCGTCGATCTGGTGATGCCGGCGTTCTACGCCGCCATGCTGGTGCCGGCGTGGAAGGGACCGCGGCGCGCGATTCCTTGGGTCGTTTCCGGCGTCGTCGCGTTGATCGTGCACTGGCTGGTGGGCGGATGGTGGTTCATCATCGCCGGCGCGCTGTCGGGCAGCCTCAGCGCCGGGCTGATGGATGAGCCGGCGCTGGCGCACAGGCCAGCCGAATGAGCGATTTCCTGCGCAGCGACGTCATGATCGCCTTCGCGGTGATGACCGCGGTCACCGTGCTCTCGCGCATCGGCGGCTATTGGCTGATGGGTTATGTGACGATGACGCCCCGGGTTCGCCGCATGCTCGACGCGCTGCCCGGCTCGATCATCATCGCCGCGGCGCTGCCGGTCGCGGTCAATGGCGGGGCGGTGGTGATGTTCGCCATCGTAGCGGCGATGGTGGTGACCATCATCCGGCGCAATGATTTCATCGCGGTGATCACCGGCATGGTGGTGGCGGCGCTGGCCCGCGCGCTCGGATTTGCGGGCTAAACTGATTTGCCGTTCAGCGCTCAGGAAGGGCTTGCCATGGGGCCTGAACTGGTGTTCACTTCTTTCCAGGCGAAATTGTCATTTTCGTCTCAAAATACTGAAAAGGCTTGGATTCTCTGGGACAGCCGAGAGGCTTGAGAATCCGCCTTCGGGGATGAGAAACGCGCCATGGTGTATCGGCGAACCCATCAGGTTGTAAAACGACTCGCGGCGCGGCGGAGCGCCATTCTGGCGGCGGCGCGGGACACCGCGGCCGACGGCGGCATGGCCGCGGTGCAGATCGCGCCGGTCGCCAACCGGGCCAATGTCGCCGCGGGCACTGTGTATCGTTATTTTCCGTCCAAGGCCGAGTTGATTTCCGAATTGATCGCCGACGTCTCGCGCGACGAACTGGCCGCGATCCGCCGTGCTGCCGACGCAGCACCTGGGCCGTCCTCGGCGCTGGCCGCCGCGGTCACCACGGTGGCGGTGCATGCGCTGTCGCATCGCAAGCTCGCGTGGGGCATCCTGGCCGAGCCGGTCGATGTCGACGTCACCGCATCGCGGCTGGCGAGCCGCCGCGAGATCGCCGATGAGATCGAAGCGCGCATCAGTGCCGCGGTGCGCGCCGGCCACCTGCCGGCGCAGGACACCGCGCTGGCCGCCACCGCGCTGCTCGGCGCGCTGCACGAATCGCTGGTCGGGCCATTGGCGCCGGACAATCTCGACGACCCGGCACGGCTGCGCGACGCCGTGCAGACCGTGACGCTGCTGGCGCTGCGCGCCGTCGGCGTGATGGATGCCCGCGCCCGCGGTCTCGTGGTTCAGGCGGTGCTGCCGACCAAGATGCTGGTCGGGGCGTAAATGGCGAATAGCGAATAGGGCGTGGCGAATATAAAACTCCCTCTTCGCTACTCCCTATTCGCCACTCGCTTGCTACTACTTCACCTTCCCGTCCGCGCCGTATTGCGAAAGGAATGCCCATAGATCGTTGATCTCGGTTTCCTTCTTGATGCCGGCAAAGGCCATCTTGGTGCCGGGAATCTTCGCCTTGGGGTCCTTGATGTATTCCTTGAACTGGGCCTCGTTCCAGGTGATGCCGGAATTCTTGTTGGCATCGGAATAGGAATAATCCGGCGCCGTTCCGGACTTGCGGCCATCCAATCCGTTGAGTTCGGGGCCGACCTTGTTCTTGGCGCCTTCGCCGATCGCATGACAGGCCAGGCATTTGTTGAAGGAGGATTTGCCGGCGGCGACGTCCTGCGCGAGCGCGAGGGATGATGCCGCGGTCGAGGTGGCGATGACGACCAGCGCGCTCAAAGTCAGATTTTTCATGGAATGCTCTTTGTGCCGTTTGGGGTTTCCGCAAGCTTTGTCGCATGTGGGAGTTGCGATGCACAAGGCGCTCCGTCTCATCCCAACCCTGCGCAAACCGCCCGGTTCCTTGCGGACCTACCCAAACCGGTCAGGACGTGCTTGATTCCCCGCGATAAATCCATCAACGCGGGTGCAGCAAAACATCATCCGCGGGAGAGTTTCGCATGACGATCATGATGCCCGCCTCGGACCAGGCGGTACTCGGGCGCCGCGACGCCATCGTTGCGGCGTTGCGCGCGATCGTGCCGGGCGAGGGCGTGATCGACAGCGCCGCCGAGATGATCCCTTACGAATCCGACGGCCTGATGGCCTATCGCCAGCCGCCGATGGTGGTGGTGCTGCCGGACACCACGGCGCAGGTGTCGCTGGTTTTGCGCTATTGCTTCGAGAACGGCATCAAGGTGGTACCACGCGGATCAGGCACCTCGCTGTCGGGCGGCGCGCTGCCGCTGGCCGACGCGGTGCTCTTGGGGCTCGGCAAGTTCAAGCGCATCCGCGAGATCGATTTCGACAACCGCGCCGTGGTGACCGAGCCCGGGGTGACCAATCTCGCCATCAGCCAGGCGGTGGCGCATGCCGGATTCTATTATGCGCCGGATCCGTCGTCGCAGATCGCCTGTTCGATCGGCGGCAATGTCGCGGAAAATTCCGGCGGCGTGCACTGCCTGAAATACGGCATGACCACCAACAACGTGCTGGGCTGCGAGATCGTGCTGATGTCAGGCGAGATCGTCCGGATCGGCGGCAAATCCGCCGAGACCTCCGGCTACGATCTGATGGGGATCATCACCGGCTCCGAAGGCCTGCTCGGCGTCATCACCGAGATCACGGTACGGATCCTGCAAAAGCCGGAAACGGCGCGGGCGCTGATGGTGGGGTTTGCAGAGGTCGAGGCGGCCGGCGAATGCGTGGCGCGGATCATCGGCGCCGGCATTATTCCCGGCGGCATGGAAATGATGGACAGACCGGCGATCCACGCCGCCGAAGCTTTCGTCCACGCCGGCTATCCGCTCGACGTCGAGGCGCTGCTGATCATCGAACTCGACGGGCCGGGCGTCGAGGTCGACGAGTTGATCACGCGGGTCGAAGCGATCGCGCAGGGCTGCGGTTCGACCTCTTGCCAGATTTCCACCTCGGAGCAGGAGCGGTTGTTGTTCTGGGCCGGCCGCAAGGCGGCGTTTCCCGCAGTGGGGCGGATCTCGCCGGATTATCTCTGCATGGACGGCACCATTCCGCGCGGCGCGCTGCCGAAGGCGCTGGCGCGTATCCGCGACCTCTCGGCCAAATACGATCTGCGCGTCGCCAACGTGTTTCACGCCGGCGACGGCAATC
>JAQGJF010000041.1 GCA_028290765.1 Tardiphaga sp. | reverse complement strand
ATCGCACCATCAACGCGCAGTAACTACCTACACGAGTACGCGGATGAGGATATCGCCGGGCTCTCGGGCGGTCTGTCCGGAACCGTACGCAGCGATTGGTTTTCGAACGCCTGTTTTGATGAATGTTGTTTCGACCAGCGCGATTCATTTCCGGCCCCGGAACCAACAAACATAGTTCGATGTTGTCGGCGAAATCAATTGGAGAACACGCGATGACCTTGCTCAGATGGGCGCTGTTGTTTTTCGTTATTTCGATCGTCGCCGGCATCCTGGGATTCACCGGCGTCTCCGCCGCCTCCGCCGATATCGCCCGGGTCCTGTTCTATATCTTCGTGGTGATCTTCCTGGTGTTGCTGTTGCTCGGACTGACGATCTTTCGGGTGTGACCCGCCGGTCCGTCCGGTCTCACTCGAGAAGCGCCGCTAGCTTCCGCAGCGATTGCCGCGTACCCGTTTCATTGTCTTCGAGGCGAACACCGGCCGGCAGATCCTGAAACAGCAGGGTGATTTCGGTCCCTTCTTCGGTATCGCGCAAGCTCGTCGTTATCTTCATCTCGCCGGCGAACTTCGGGTCCGGCGATTCGAACGCGACGATCTCCACGATCTTCTGGTCGAGGACCAGTTCGATGAAGCGGCCCTCGAAAATATCGGTATCTTCCGAGCTCTTGCCGCCCGGTGAATGCGCCGGGTCCTGGTAGATGAGCGACATTCGGTATCTGCCGCCCTCACGCGCCTCGAAGACATGCATCTGCCCTTTCATGGTATCCGGCACACGCCACTTCTCCAGGGCGTCCGGGTCGAGGCAGGCCCGATAGACGGCGTGGCGAGGCGCCTTGATGATTTTGGACAGCTGCATGCTGGATGGCGTGGTGGATGGTGTCGTCATGCGTGCTGGTCTCCCTGGCGAATCCCGAACATCCTTCTAGCTGACGCCGAAGATGTGGCCAGTCGTTGGCTTCGGTATCCGGGCCAGTAAACCGGGATTGGCTCGGGCGTCCTCGCCGCGCCGCAATGAAGGGCTGCGCAAAACCCAAATAGTCGCCGCGTTCGGGTGCACTGTGCCGCCGGATCCTCTATAGGCTAGGGGTCCCGGATTTGACCGGGACGCTCTATGCGTGGCAGCAGTTGCATTCGTTGGCTGCCCGTTTCACCTTCCCATCAGACGCCCTGCGACTCTTCCAAACGGCGAGGACATTCAAAGCATGTTCGTTTCATTTTTCCCCCGGCCCAGGCTGTTCTTTATCTCCGCGGTCGTCTGGGCATTGCTGGCGATCGCGTTCTGGTATGGCGTCGGCGACAGTCTCGGAACCCGCTTTGGCATCGCGCCGGTGCCTGCGGGTGGCGCGCCCGTGGGCGTGGCGATGTTCTGGTCGGCGACGACGCTTTGGTTCTATTTGTATTTCGCGGTCTGCATTGCCATCTTCGGCGGCGCCTGGATGGTGATCGCGCCGCATCCCTGGGCGCTATGGTCGATTTTCGGCTCGGCCTTCATCTTGTTTGCGACTTACTTTCAAGTCCAGGTCAGCGTCGCCATCAACAGTTGGTTTGGCCCGTTCTACGACCTCGTCCAGGCCGCGCTGTCGAAATCGAAAACCGTTACGCTGGGTGAATTTTACGGCGAGTTATCGACCTTTGCCAGCATTGCTCTGGTAGCAGTGACTGTCGCCGTGCTGACGAACTTCTTCATCAGTCACTATATCTTTCGCTGGCGCACGGCGATGAACGATTATTACATGGCCAACTGGCCGCGGCTCCGCACGATCGAAGGCGCCTCGCAGCGCGTCCAGGAAGACACCATGCGGTTTGCGACCACCATGGAAAGCCTTGGTGTCAATCTGATCGAATCTGTGATGACGCTGCTGGCATTCCTGCCGGTATTGGCACGGTTGTCGAGCAACGTGACCGAGTTGCCCCTGGTCGGTTCGATTCCGTATCCGCTGGTCGTTGCAGCGGTGGTATGGTCGGTTGCCGGAACCGGCCTGCTGGCGCTGATCGGCATCCGGTTGCCCGCAATCGAGTTTTTCAACCAGCGCGTCGAAGCGGCTTTCCGCAAGGAACTGGTGCTGGGCGAGGATGATCCTGCCCGCGCCGACCCGCCGACCGCCCAGGCGCTGTTCGCCGCCATCCGGCACAACTACTTTCGGCTTTATCTGAACTTCATGTATTTCAACGTGGGTCGTTACCTTTACCTGCAGACCGACAACATCTTTGGCTACATTCTGTTGGCTCCCACAATCGTTGCCGGCAAGATCACGCTTGGCCCGATGCAGCAGATTCTGCGCGCATTCAATCAAGTTCGATCTTCGTTTCAATACCTGATCAACTCCTGGAGTACGATTGTCGTACTGATCTCGATCTACCAACGGCTGCGGGCTTTTGAAGCCAAGATCCATGACGAGCCTCTTCCTGAGATCGAGACTCGGGCAGGGGAACCGCAGGCTTCGTGAAGCTTCTCGTCTTCGGCTATGGCTACTCGGCGCATTCCATTGCCGCGCGGTTGCGGAATGCGGGAGCCGAGGTGACGGCAACGGTCCGTAGCCGCGACAAGGCCGATCGCCTGGCGCAAACCGGAGTCGTCGCACGGATATTCTCCTCCGACCATGTCGATGAGGCGCTCCGGGCCGACATTGCGGCGAGCGCCGCCATTCTGGTCTCGATCCCGCCGGGACCCGCCGACGATCCGGTGCTGGCGGCGTTTTCCGACGCCATCGCCATGGCGTCGAAGCTGCGCTGGATCGGTTATCTGTCGACGGTCGGGGTCTATGGCGACCACGACGGCAACTGGGTCGATGAAACGACGCCAACGACACCGGCGACCGAACGCTCGCGGCGACGGGCGCAGGCCGAACAGGATTGGCTCGCGCTCGGCACCGGGCACGCCGCCGTCCAGATCTTCCGGCTTCCCGGCATCTATGGTCCCGGGCGAAATCAGCTCGCCCAATTGGCGGCGGGAACGGCGCGCCGCATCGTCAAGCCAGGGCAGGTCTTCAACCGGATTCACGTCGAGGATATCGCTGCCGTGGTCGAGGCGTCCCTGGCTCGGCCCCGCGCCGGCGCGATCTACAACGTGACCGACGACGAGCCGGCGCCGCCGCAGGACGTCATCGCCTTTGCGGCGCGTCTTTGCGGCGTCGAACCTCCGCCTGAAATTCCGTTCGCCACGGCCGAGCTCTCGCCGATGGCGCGAAGCTTTTTCAGCGAGTCCAGGCGGGTGCGAAACGCTCTCATCCGCCGCGAGCTGGGTGTCAACTTGCGCTACCCGACCTATCGCGACGGGCTGATTGCGCTGCGCGCCGGCGGGGAGGGACCCGGCGGACCGTAAAAACGCATCGCTCGCCCATTGACGTCGGCTCTATTTTTTTGCGGTTCGCTTCGCCCGGGCCCGGGTTTTCGGCTTGGTTCGAAACGACTCGATCACAGTCTCGGCGGTCTGAATGAAAATGGTGCTGGGGCCCTTGCTGCCCGCCGCCTGCCGGCTGACGCGCGCGCCGTCGAACAGCAAGGTGAGGGTGTCCGCCAGGATTTCAGACTGCGAGATGCCGGCCGAGCGGCATAAGGCGGCGAGGCGATTGCGCTGCTCGATCTTCAATTGCTCGATCAGGCGGCGCGCCGGATGGCCGTCTTCGGTCAATTCGACCGCGGCGTTGGCGAGGTCGCAGCCCCGCTCATCGGAGGCCAGGCATTCCGCCGCCAAAGCGAGCCAGGATTTTAGCTGCGCCCGGGCGTCGCCGGGGCTTTTCCGCTCGATGTCCCGCCAGGCCGCGTCGGCCTCCGAGGCAACGCCGCGCAGATAGGCGACGATCAGATTGTCCTTCGAATCGAAATGCCGGTAGAGCGTCATCTTGTTGGTGCCGGCCGCCTCGGCGATGGCCTCGACGCCGACCCGGCGGATGCCCTGACGATGGAACAGGTCGCGGGCCGCGAGCAGGATTCGCTCGCGTGGCGGCATGATGTGGAGGATGGCATCGGAAAGAACGTCGGGCATCTCGCAACCTCTGCGAATTATGATGGTGCCGCCCGCTTGACCACGATGTTACCGGTCGGTAATCTGCCGCCGTTACCGACAGGTAACATCCGTCGGCATTTCAGGTCAAGATCGGTCCATTCTTATGGTTGGCTTTTTCATTCATCGACCGATCTTCGCCTCGGCGATCGCCGTCATCATGGTGCTGGCCGGCGCGATTTGCTATTTCCTGCTGCCGGTCTCGCAATTTCCGGACATCACGCCCCCGCAGGTGGTGGTCAGCGCGGTGTATCCCGGCGCCAGCGCCCAGGTCGTGGCCGATACGGTCACGACGCCGCTTGAGCAGCAGATCAACGGCGTGCAGGGGATGACGTATATGTCGTCCTCGAGCTCCAATGACGGTTCCTCGACCATCACCATCACGTTCGATGTCGGCTATCCGCTCAGCATCGCGGCGGTCGACGTGCAGAACCGCGTCGCCCAGGCGTCGGCCGCGCTGCCGGCGATCGTCAACCAGGCCGGCGTGATCATCAAGAAGCAGAACCCCAACTTCGTGCTGATCGTGAACCTGATCTCGCCGGACCGCTCGGTGGATCCGGTGGCGCTCAGCAATTATGCCTATCTGCAGGTGGTCGATCCGTTGAAGCGCGTGCCGGGCGTCGGCGACGTGCAGATTTTCGGCGAGCGGCGCTACTCGATGCGAATCTGGCTCGATCCGGACAAGCTCGCCAAGCTCGGCATCACCGCGGTCGACGTCCAGCAGGCGGTCGCCGAACAGAACGTCCAGGTCGCGGCCGGAAAGATCGGGCAATCCCCGGCGCCGGTCGGCACGCCGTTCGAGATGCAGGTCAGCGCGACCGGGCGGCTCAGCGATCCCGAGCAGTTTTCCGATATCGTGGTGCGTTCCGACCCCAGTAGCGGTGCCGTCGTCCGCATGCGGGACATCGCGCGCGTTGAACTCGGCGCCCTGCAATATTCCTCCACAGCGGTGTTCGGCAAGGACCCGACCGTGGTGCTCGCTGTGTTCCAGATGCCGGGCTCGAACGCGCTCGACCTGCAGCAACACGTCAAGGACAAGATGCAGGAACTCTCGAAGCGTTTCCCGAAGGGGATCGAGTACGGCCTGCATTACGATACGACGCGGTTCGTCTCGGCGGCCAAGCGCGACGTGATCATCACTTTGACCGAAGCCCTGTTCCTGGTCATCCTGGTCGTCTTCATCTTCCTGCAGAACTGGCGCACCACGCTCATTCCCACCATCGCCATTCCGGTGTCGCTGATCGCCACGCTGGCGGTGATGCAGGTCATGGGGTTCTCGCTGAACATGCTGAGCCTGCTCGGCATGGTGCTGGCGATCGGGCTTGTCGTCGACGACGCCATCGTCGTGGTCGAAAACGTCGAGCGCCAGCTCGAAAACGGCCTGCCGCCGCTGCGCGCCGCCCAGGCCGCGATGGCGGAAGTGACCGGTCCGATCATCGCGACCACCGCGGTGCTGATGGCGGTTTTCATTCCGGTTGCCTTCATTCCCGGCGTCACCGGGCGGCTCTATAATCAGTTCGCCCTGACGGTCGCGATCTCCGTCGGAATTTCGGCCTTCAACTCGCTGACATTGAGCCCGGCCTTGGCCGCGGCGTTCCTGCGCCATCGTCCGCCGCCCAATTTTGCGCCGTTCCGCTGGTTCAACAAAGGCTTCGAGCGGTTGTCGCACGGCTATTCCAGATTTGTGCGCGGGTTGATCCGGTTCCGATGGGCCGTGCTCACACTGTTCGTGGCGGTACTCGGCGCGACCTATTTGCTGTCGTTGCGCATCCCATCGAGTTTTCTTCCCGTCGAGGATCAGGGCTATTTCTTCGTCGTGATCCAGCTACCCGACGGCGCCTCCCTGCAGCGCACCGACGCGGTCGCCGAAAAGGTGAGGGGCATTCTGGAAGCCACGCCGGGGGTCGACATCGTCGGCTCGATCAGCGGGCTCAACTTCCTGACCAATGCCGCGCAGTCCAACTCGGCGGTGGAATTCGGCATCCTGAAGCCGTGGGACGAGCGGCCGCCATCGCAGAACGCCTCGCGCATTGTCGCCGACGTCCGGATGAAATTGCTCGGCATCCCCGAAGCCTTCGTCCTGAGCTTCGATCCACCGTCGATTCCCGGTCTCGGCACCACCGGCGGTTTCGAATTCCAGGTCGAGGACCTGACCGGACGCGGCAGTTTTGCCCTGAACGAGGCGACTCAGGCCTTGATCGCGGAGGCCCGCAAGCAGCCCGAACTCAATCCGATGCAGCTGTTTTCGTCGTTCTCGACCTCGACGCCGCAATTCAAATACGACCTGGATCGCACCAAGGCGAAGCTGCTCGGGCTCAACGTACCCGACGTCTTCAATACGCTGCAGATCTATCTCGGGTCGCTTTATGTGAACGACTTCAATTTGTTCGGCCGAACTTTTCGGGTGACGCTGCAGGCGGACAAGGAGTCCCGGGCGACGCCGGGCGATCTGTCGCGGCTCTATGTCCGCAACAACAGCGGCGGCATGGTGCCGCTCAGCACGCTGGGGCTTCTGAAACCCATCGTCGGTCCGGAGACGGTGCCGCACTACAACAACTACGCCTCCGCGCTGGTCAATGGCGGCGCCGCGCCGGGCTATAGTTCCGGACAGGCGGTCACGGCAATGGAACGCGCCGCGGCGACGGCGCTGCCGCGCGATTTCGCCTTTGAATGGACCGGCATCACCTATCAGGAACTGAAGGCAGGCTCGATCGCCATGGTGGTGTTCGGCTTGGCCATCGTATTCGTCTTCCTGATCCTGGCCGCGCAGTACGAAAGCTGGAGTATGCCGTTCATGGTGCTGCTCGCGGTGCCGCTGGCTCTGTTCGGCGCGTTCCTGGCGCTGTTCGTCCGCGGTCTGCAGACCGACGTCTATTCGCAGATCGGCTTCGTGATGCTGATCGGCCTCGCCGCCAAGAACGCGATCCTGATCGTCGAATTCGCCAAGCGCCGTCGTGAAGAGGGGCTCGACATCGTGGAGGCCGCGACGGAAGCGGCGCGGCTGCGCCTGCGGCCCATTCTGATGACGGCATTCGCCTTCATTCTCGGGGTAGTGCCGCTCATGCTCGCGACCGGCGCCGGGGCGGCGAGCCGGCAA
>JAQGJF010000032.1 GCA_028290765.1 Tardiphaga sp. | reverse complement strand
TCGGGCGACCATCCCATGAACACGACGATCCGGCGCATGCGTCCGGATCTCGCCAAGCAGTTCGAGGAGAAGGTCGGCATGAGCTGCGACGATTTCTTCGGCAAGAACAGCTACGTCCACAAGCGCTCGGGCCGCAAGGTGGTCGAGGATTACTTCCCGTTCCATTCGCAGGCGTTCCAGGAAGGTCTGATCCATGCCGAGAACGTCGGCGGCGACATCGAGCTCATGCTCAACCAGCGCGCCGTGATCGGCGCCTTCCCCTGGCGCTATGAAGGGCTCGAGGCCTGCCCGTGCCGCATCGTCTGCTTCCAGGGCATCGAAGAGTCGGTGGAAGCGGTCGGCGATGTCGCCAAGGCGATCTTCGGCCCGCGGCAAATCCCATCCGGCATGATGTCCGGCGGCCCGGACGGTCGCTGAACGACGGCTCGCACGCCATACCGTAGCATGCCTGTCGCACTTGACGAGCCGCGGCTGCGTCTGTTCGATACCGGAGCGGATGCTGTTTCCGCGGATGTCCGTGGTGTCGATCCACGTCGCGCGTCAGGCGAGAGCCCTCATGTATCTCGGTATCGATCTCGGCACGTCAGCGGTCAAAACCATTCTCGTCGATCACGAGCAGCGCGTGGTGGCAAGCCGAAGCCGATCGCTGACGGTGAATTCGCCGCGTCCCGGCACTTCCGAACAAGACCCCGGCCAGTGGATCGAGGCGACATTTGCAACGCTGGACGACTTGCAGGCGGATCATCCCGGTGAACTGGCGGCGGTCGAGGGCATCGGCCTGTCGGGCCAGATGCACGGCGCAACGCTGCTCGATGCGGACTTCAAACCGCTGCGGCCCTGCATTCTCTGGAATGACGGACGCTCCGCCGCGGAATGCCGTGAGCTGGAACAGCGCTGGCCCGGATTGCGTGCGACGACAGGCAACAAGGCGATGCCCGGATTCACCGCTCCCAAACTGCTGTGGGTAGCGAAGCACGAGCCGGAGATCTTTGCGGCCACCCAACTCGTTCTGCTGCCGAAAGCCTATCTGCGCCTGGTCCTGACCGGTGAAGCGATCGAGGATATCTCGGACGCCTCGGGATCGCTGTGGCTCGATGTCGCGCGCCGCGACTGGTCGGATGAAGGGCTGTCGGCGACCGGCCTGTCGCGCAGCCACATGCCGCGCCTGGTCGAGGGCTGTGCGCCGGCGGCGCGGTTGCGCAACGATTTGGCGCTGCGCTGGGGAATGGCCAAGCGACCGATCATCGCCGGCGGCGCCGGCGACAATCCGGCGGGCGCCATCGGCATTGGCGCGATACGGCCCGGCGCCGCCTTTGTTTCGCTCGGAACCTCCGGCGCCTTGCTGGCACCGACCGATGCCATTGCCGCCAACCCGGAACGGGCCGTGCACATTTTCTGTCACGCCATCCCGGCGATGTGGATCCAGGCCGGCGCGATACTCTCGGCGGCATCGAGTCTCGCCTGGCTCGCGCGACTGCTCGGGGCCTCCGAGGCCGAGTTGCTGGAGCCGCTCGGTTTGCGCCCGATCGCGCCGTCGCATGTCAGCTTTCTGCCGTATCTGTCCGGCGAACGGACGCCGCACGATGACCCGGACGCGCGCGGCATGCTCGACGGGTTGAACCACGGCACCGATCGCGCCGCCATCGTGCAAGCGGTGCTCGAGGGCGTCGCCTTCGCGATCGCCGATTGCCGCGACGCGCTCGCCGACACCGGCATCGTGATCTCGCAGGCCGATGCGATCGGTGGCGGTTCACGTTCGCGGTTCTGGCTGTCGGTGCTGGCCAATGTTCTGAATATTCCGATCCATCGATTTGCCGACGGTGAAACCGGAGCGGCGTTCGGTGCGGCGCGACTGGGACGCCTGGCCGTCACCGGCGAGGCGGTCGAAGCCGTCTGCACACCGCCTCGACGCATCGAGAGCTTCGAACCTGAGCGCGCTCTTGCGGATGCCTACGCCGAGCGGCTTCCCGGGTGGCGCAAACTGTACCGGCCGCGGCGGTAGCACCGCATTTGCTTACCCTCCCCTGGAGGGCAGGGCGATTGCAATGAAAAGAGCCGTAGCCGCATCTCTTTCTTATCCCTCCCCCCTGTGGGGAGGGTGGCCGGCCGATAGGCCGGTCGGGTGGGGGTAGCCACAAACGCCGAGCCTGTAGACCCCCACCCCGGCCTCCGCTTCGCTCGGCCGACCCTCCCCGCAAGGGGGAGGGATCCCAACTCGTCCGCACTCAAATCACGAACGCCGTAAGAAGAACGCATCAGTGCCGCCGTGGAACGCAGTTTGTGGCATCGGCAAGGCGCCCCGAAATATCCTTGATATTGCCCTGCGCCGCCGACTTTTGTTTAATGCGCCAACTCGCGCCGTCCACCAAATGAGACGTAAGTGAGAAACGCATTGGCGCGCTGTCGGCGCGCCGGGGAGGAGGAATCATGAGCGACCCGATCCTCGAAATGCGCCGGGTCTCCAAGTCCTTCTTCAGCATCAAGGCGTTGCGCCATGTCGACCTGACCGTCTACGCCGGCGAAATCCACGCTTTGATGGGCGAAAACGGCGCCGGCAAATCGACGCTGATGAAGATCCTGTCGGGCGCCTACCGGCCCGATCCGGGTGGCGAGATCCGCATCGAGGGCAGGCCGGTGCGCATCGACGGTCCGCTCGGCGGTCGCGCCGCCGGCATCTCCATCATCTACCAGGAGCTCTCGCTCGCTCCCAATCTGAGCGTCGCGGAGAATATCTATCTCGGCCGCGAAATCTCGCGTTCCGGGTTGCTGGCGCGAGGCGCCATGCTGGCGGGCGTCGGGCCGATACTGGAGCGGCTCGGCGCCGATTTCGCAGCCCAGACCCTGGTGGCCGATCTGTCCATGGGCCAGCGCCAACTGGTCGAGATTGCCCGCGCGCTGCACGCCAGATCGAAGATCCTGATCATGGACGAGCCGACCACGGCACTTTCCGCCGGTGAAAGCGAAAAGCTGTTCGCCCTGATACGCCAGCTGCGCGCCGAGGGTCTCGCCATCATCTACATCTCGCATCGCATGGATGAAGTCTATGCGCTGGGTGACCGGGTGACGGTGCTGCGCGACGGCACCCTGGTGGGCTCGCTCGACAAGTCGCAGATCCGGGCCGACACCATCGTCCGGATGATGGTTGGACGCGAGGTCTCGTCGTTCTACAAGAAGGACCATGACCCGCGGGCGATGCAGGGAGCCCCAGTGCTCGCCGCCGTCGACATCGCCGATGGGCGGCGGGTCAAGGGCTGCTCCCTGACCGTGCGTGCCGGCGAGGTCGTCGGTCTTGCCGGTCTGGTCGGCGCCGGCCGCACCGAGCTGGCGCATCTCATCATCGGGGCGTCGCCTATGACATCGGGCCATGTCGAACTCGAAGGCCGCACTGTCACCATCCGCACGCCGGGCGAGGCGCTCGATGCCGGCATCGCCTATCTGACCGAAGACCGCAAGGCGCTCGGCCTGTTTCTCGACATGTCGTGCCTCGACAACATCAACCTCGCAGTGATCGGTCGGGATGCCAAGTTCGGCGGCGTGCTAGACCGCGAGAAGGCCCGCGACCGGGCCAACAAGGCCTTTGCGGCACTCGGCATCCGCGCCGCGGATGTCGGCGTGACCGCCGGCGCGCTGTCCGGCGGCAACCAGCAGAAGGTGCTGCTGTCGCGCCTGCTGGCCACCACGCCCAAGGTGCTGATCCTCGACGAGCCGACGCGGGGCGTCGACGTCGGGGCCAAGTCCGAGATCTATTCGATCATTGACAATCTGGCCAAAGCCGGCACCGCGATCCTCGTCATCTCGTCGGACCTGCCCGAGATCATCGGTATCTGCGACCGCGTCCTCGTCATGCGCAGCGGACATATCGCTGGCGAGGTGAAGCGGGCCGCGAACGCGCCGCTCAGTCAGGAGGATATCATGGCTCTCGCCACCGGAATGGAGCAACTCGATGCCTGATGACAAGCCTTCGGCGGCGGAGGCCGCCTCCGCCGCCGCTCCCGGCTTCGCGGTCGCGCAGCAAACCAAGCGTTCGCGCGCACGGCCGCTGATACGCGCCGCCGGCATGCTGCCGGTGCTGCTGCTGTTGTGCGTCGGCTTTCATTTCCTGTCGGACGGCCGTTTCTTCAGCGGCCAGAATCTCGGCATCGTGCTGCAGCAGGCCGCGGTCAATACCGTGCTCGCCGCGGGCATGACCTTCGTCATCCTCACCGGCGGCATCGACCTCTCGGTCGGTTCCATCCTGGCCGCCGCTGCGATGGCCGGGCTGATCGTCTCCAAGTTTCCCGAACTCGGGGTGCTGTGGCTGCCGGCCGCGGTCGTTACCGGCCTCGTCTTCGGCGTCATCAATGGCGCGTTGATTGCGCTGCTGCGCCTGCCGCCCTTCATCGTCACGCTCGGTTCGCTGACCGCCGTGCGCGGTCTGGCGCGCCTCCTGGGCGCCGACACCACCGTCTTCAATTCCACGATTCCCTATGCCGTGATCGGCAACGGCTCCCTGACGCTGCTGCCCGGCGTCGTTTCGATTCCCTGGCTCTCGGTGATTGCCTTGCTCGTCATCCTGGTCTCGTGGCTGGTGCTGCGCCGCACCGTGCTGGGGGTGCATATCTATGCGGTCGGCGGTAAC
>JAQGJF010001128.1 GCA_028290765.1 Tardiphaga sp. | reverse complement strand
ATCCGCATCGACGGCCGCATGGTCCACGACATGTATCTGTTCGAGGTCAAGAAGCCGTCGGAATCCAAGGGCCGCTGGGACGACTACAAGCTGCTCGCGACCGTGCCCGGCAACGAGGCGTTCCAGTCGCTCGAAGCCTCGCGCTGCCCGCTGGTGAAGAAGTAGTATACTTCTTCACCGCAAGGGCTCCTCGCAACGACCGTGTGACCACAACGAATAATAACAAAGGCAACAACTCATGAGCGACATCGTTCTGCAACATCTCGACAACGGCCTCCTGACCATCACGATGAACCGGCCGGACCGGCGCAATGCGCTCAATGTCGACATGACCACCGGGCTGATCAATGCCGCGCGGCGCGCCACCGAGGACCATGCGGTTCGCGCCGTGCTGCTCAAGGGCGCCGGCGGCACCTTCTGCGTCGGCGGCGATGTGAAGGCGATGGCCGAGGCACGGGCGCCGCTGCCCTATGAAGCCAAGATGGCCACCCTGCGCAGCCGGATGGAAGTCTCGCGCATTCTCCATGACATGCCGAAGCCGGTGATAGCGCAGATCGACGGCGCGGCGGCGGGCGCCGGCCTCTCGATCGCGCTGGCCTGCGATCTACGTGTCGCCAGCGAATCCGCGAAGATCACCACGGCCTTCGCCAAGGTCGGCTTGTCGGGCGATTTCGGCGGCACCTATTTTCTTACCCAGTTGCTCGGTAGCGCCAAGGCGCGTGAATTGTACCTGACCTCGCCGGTGCTGACGGCGAAAGAGGCGCTGGCACTCGGCATGGTGACGCGCGTGGTGCCCGACGCCGAGATCGACGCTGCGGCGCGTGAGCTGGCGATGTCGCTGGCGGAGGGGCCAAGCGTGACGCTCGGCTACATCAAGAGGAACATCAACAACGCCGAGCATCTGTCGCTGGACGCCTGCCTCGACGCCGAAGCCATGAATCACTCGCGCAGCAGCGAAACGACTGATCACAAGGAAGCCGCGAAAGCCTTCGTCGAGAAGCGCAAGCCCGTCTTCGTGGGCCAGTGAGGTGGCGCGCGCCGTGAGGCTTCGCCAGGTCTGCCTGGTGGCGCCACATTTGGAGCCCGCGGTCGGCGACATCGCCGCCATCATGGGGCTGAATGTCTGCTACCGCGACGGCAACGTCGCCAAATACGGCTTGGAAAACGCGCTGCTGCCGGTCGACACCATCCTGCTCGAAGTGGTGGCGCCGCTGCAGCCAGGCACCGCCGCCGGCCGCTTCCTCGACAAGACCGGCGGGCAGGGCGGCTACATGGCGATTTTTTCCTGCGACGATCCTGACGAGCGCGGGTGCAACGCGCAGGCGCTGGGCGTCCGGATCGCCAACGTCATCGATCACGCCCCCTATCATGGCGTGCAGCTGCATCCGCGCGATTGCCGCGCCGCCTTCATCGAGTTCAACCATACGCAAGGCAGCGACGACATCCTCGGCCCCTATCCGCCGGCGGGGCTGGACTGGCAGCGATCGATCCGCAAGGATCTCACCGGGGCGCTGACGGCGGTGGAGATGCAAAGCCCGGATCCGGATGAACTGGCCGGGCACTGGAGTCGGATCATCGGGATTGCTTCCGGTCCGCTTGCCGATGGCGGCACCGGCATCGCGCTGCCCAATTGCACGCTCCGCTTTACCAGGGGTGACAGCGACGCCATGACCGGACTGACATTTCGGGTGACGGATGTTGCCGCCTTGCGCAAGTCCGCGACGGCAAGGGGGTACGCCGTCACGGATGACGCGTTCCGGATCGCCGGTGTCGACTTTCGCTTTGCGGCATGAGCGCGATCGGCGCGAGGCCTGCCAGAAACCAACGAGAAGAAATCTCAAGGAAATAGAGATGCACGCCCCACCGATCGCCGATCGCACCCATCCACTCGATACGTTCTTCTCGCCGTCCAGCATCGCCATCATCGGCGCATCACGCGACCCGGTCAAAATTCCCGGCCTGCTGCTGGCGTTTCTGCGCAAGAACCAGTTCCCGGGGCGAATCTATCCGGTCAATCCGAATTATCCGGATATCGATGGGCTCACCTGCTATCCGTCGGTTTCGGCGATTGGGGCGCCGATCGATCTCGCCATCGTCATCATTCCGGCCCGTGCCGTGCTCCGCGCGCTGGAGCAATGCGCCGAGGTCGGCGTCCGGAACGCGATCATTATTTCGTCGGGTTTTGCCGAGGAAGGTGGCGAGAGCGCCGGGATGCAGGATGAGATCGCCGCGCTGGCCAAACGAACCGGCATGCGGATTTCCGGTCCCAATGCGGAGGGCTATTACAACGAGGCCAAACGCGTCGCCGCCACCTTCAGTCCGACTGTGGACGTCAAGCCGGCAGCGCCGCGGCTCTTGGCCACCAGGCGCCGGATCGGCATCGTCGCGCAGAGCGGCGGCATCGGCTTTGCGATCTACAACCGGGCGAGGGCGCTCGGCATCGCGCTCAGCTATGTGGTCTCGACTGGCAACGAATCGGATTTGGGCGCCGGCGAATTTCTCGATTACATGGTGCAGGATTCCGCAACCGATGTGATCCTGCTGTTCATCGAGGGCATTCGCGATATCGACAAATTCCTGGCCGCCGCCCGGCGAGCTGCGGAGGTCGGCAAGCCCGTTATCGTCACCAAGGTCGGCCGGTCCAATGCCGGCGGACGCGCCGCGGCGTCGCACACCGCGAGCATGGCGGGCTGGAGCGCGGCCTATGACGCGGTATTCGCCAAATATGGTTTTATCGTCTCCAACGATCTCGACGAGGCCGTCACCATCGCCGCGCTGCTTACCACGTCGCCGCTGCCCAGGGGCGACCGCGTCGCGGTGCTCACGGTGTCGGGCGGCGGCGGCATCTGGGGCGCGGACTCGGTGTCGGCGCAGGGCCTGCAAGTGCCGGAACTCTCCGCATCGCTGCAGGCGACGATCCGCGGCCTGATCCCGTCCTACGGTTCGCCGCGCAACCCGGTAGATATCACCGCGCAGGCGGTTCACAGCGGCGGACTGCAGAAGACCATCGATCTGCTCGACCAATCCGACGAGGTCGATGCCATCCTGGTCATCATTTCGATGTCGAGCGAGACCCGGATGCCGTTCAAGATCCCGGAGCTGAAGCCGCGCCTCGACGCCCAGAATAAGCTGATCGCCTTCTATTCCTACACGCTGCCGTCGAATTTTGCGCGCACCGCGCTGGCCGAGGCGGGTGTGGTGATACTTTCGGGCCTGACCCATGTCGCCGTGGCGATGCGCCAACTGGCGCAGCGGGCGAAATTCGCCCTGGCGCCTGCCGAGAGCATCAGCCCTGTGGTGAATATTTCGGCGCATCTGACGTCCGCGACGCTTTCCGAAGCCGACAGCAAATCACTGCTGCGCGAAGCCGGTGTCGCGCTGCCGCAGGAATTTCTGGTGACGGAGAAGTCGGCTTTGGACGCCGCCATCTCGCGCACCGGGTTTCCGCTGGCGATGAAAATCCAGTCGCGCGATATTCCGCACAAGAGCGAGGTCGGCGGCGTGCGCGTCAACATCGCCACGAAGGATGACGCGCTGGCGGCTTACGACACCTTGCTCGACAACGCGCGCCGTCATCGCCCCGGTGCGGCGATCCAGGGCGTGCTGGTCGGCCCGATGGCCAAAAAGGGCGTCGAGATCATCGTCGGCACCCTGCAGGACGTCACCTTCGGCGCGATGATCATGGTCGGTCTCGGTGGTATCACCACCGAACTCTACAAGGATGTGGTCTACCGGCCGGCGCCGGTCAGTGCCGACGAGGCCACCGCGATGCTCGACGAGCTGAAAGCCGCGCCGCTGCTGCACGGATTCCGCGGCGCGCCGAACGCCGACGTGCCGGCGCTGGCCCAATTGATCGCGCAGATCTCGCAGCTTGCGGCGGGTCACGCCTCCGACATCGCCGAGATCGAACTCAACCCGGTACTGGTGCATCCGGTAGGGGAAGGTGTGACGATCGTTGATGCGCTGGTGGTACCAGGGCGCAAATAACCTCGCGTCGTCCCGGCGCAGGCCGGGACCCAGAACCCCTGGTGTCTCGTTTTGGCAATGAGGTAGCGACCTTCTTCAATCACGAAGGCCAGGGGCTCTGGGTCCCGGCCTTCGCCGGGACGACCAAGATCACCGTCCCTTGAAATTCGCCGCGCGCCGCTCCTCGGTCGCCTTGACACCTTCCTTGAAATCCTCGGTCGCGCGCAGCCGCGTTTGTTCGACCAGTTCATGGTTAGTGGCCGCCAGCACGCGGTCGGCGAGGCCGGCGCGCATGGTGGCGCGGGTCGAGAGCAAGCCGAGCGGCGAACATTCGGCGATCTCGCTGGCCAGTTTCATCGCCTCGGCGCGGACCTGGTCCTGCGGCACCAGCACATTGGCGAGGCCCATTTTATAGGCCTCTTCGCCAGTCAGGCGGCGGCTGGTGTAGAAGATCAGCTCGGCATTGTTCTTGCCCACCAACTCAGGGAGCGTCACGGTCAGGCCGAAGCCGGGATGAAATCCGAGCTTGGTGAAATTGGCGGCGAAGCG
>JAQGJF010001106.1 GCA_028290765.1 Tardiphaga sp. | reverse complement strand
CACCTGGGATATCACCTTCCTGCCGCAGGACACCGAGCGCATGACCAAAATGTCGTTCGGCCCAGTCTATGAAGTCGCCGACGCCACCTACATCGTCAAGCCGAACTCGCCGGTGACGAATTTCGCGGCGCTCGACCAGCCCGGCGTCAAGGTCGCCGCGGTGAACGACACCACCACGATGCGCGGTGCCATCGCCCATCTGAAGAACGCCAAGGTGACCGGCTACCAGACCTATGACGAGATCGCCGGGCTCCTGAAGGCCGGCGAGATCGACGCCTTCGCGCTGTCGCGCGACCAGCTCAACGCGATGGCGAAGAAGATCCCGGGCACGCGGGTGCTCGACGAAACCTTCAAGCAGACCACCACCGCGGTCGCGGTGCCGCTCAACCACCCGCTGTCGCTGGCGTTTGCCACCAAATTCATGACCGGAGCGACGACGGACGGCGTGCTACGCAAGGCCTATGACAATAACGGCCTGAAGGATTCGCCGATCCGAGTGAAGTGATTTGGTTTGCGTTGACGTTGCGACATCGGCAGCGCGCTCCCTCCCCCCTTGCGGGGGAGGGTCGGGGTGGGGGGGGTAACTCCGAGGCACTGAGTCTGTGCCTGTGAGACCCCCACCCCCGCCCCCTCCCCGCAAGGGGGAGGGGAGCAGTAAGTCCGCTCGCGGGGGAGAGGTGAAGCCGCGCTACTGCCGCTTACGACTTCCCACCCGCCGGGATCGGCTCCAGCCCGCTCTTGACCAGCACCGGCGCGGCCTGCGCCGAGCCCAAGAATTTGATCAGCGCTTTCGCCGCATCGGGTTCTTTCGAAGTCGTGGAAACACCCGCCGAGAACACCGTGATCTTCTGCACCTCCGCCGGCAGCGGACCGACGATGTCGATGCCCTCGACCGGCTTCAGCTCGCTGATCTGCTGGAAACCGATCTCGGCGTCGCCATGGGCGACGATTTCGCCGACCGGCGTAGCTGGAATCATCCGCGCCTTGCCCTTCATCTCGTCGGCGATGCCGAGGCGTGCGAACAACTCGGTTGAGACATAGACGCCCGAGGCGCTGTCGGAATAGGCCACGGTTTTCGCCGCCTTGAGCGAGCGCGTCAGCGCATCGACCGACGAAATGTCCGGCTTCGGCGCGCCCGCCTTTACCGCGATGCCGATCGGCGAGCGCACCAGCTCGACCTTGCTGTCGGCCGTCGCCTTGCCCTTCTTGATCAGATCGTCGAGGGCGTAGCCCACCAAAATCAGCACATCGACCGGCTCGCCGCGCTCCAGCCGCACGGGTATCGCGTTGGTCGTGGTCCCCATCGAAGGACCATAGGCGGTGACGACCGTGTTGCCGGTGGCCTTTTCGAATTCGGGAACCAGCGCCTTGTAGGCCGCGGTCAACCCGCCGGAGATCATCACCTTGACCTCGGCGGCATGGGCCGATCCGGACAACAGCAGCGTTGCGGCGAGGCCGAGCGAAAGTTTCCGGAAACCGACGGTTCTCAACCTCATGGGCACTCCTCCTGATACGCGACGATTTTTTGATCTGATCGTCCTTGATAATGTTGGGGCGGACGCTACTCCGTGCGGCGATGTTCGACTAGTGGCTCATCAGTAGAGCCGGCATCGTCTCAGCCACCCTTGGCGCTGCCATGGGCGATGAAATGTGCCGCATCCTGGCGGGTCATGCCCTGCTTGCCGAGCAGCCATGCGGCGGGACTTTCCGTTTCGGAGAATATCGCCATCAGGAGCTGTGCGCCGGTCACCGTCTCGCCGCCCGATCCCTGGATATGGTGCACGGCGCGCTGCACCACGCGCTGGAAGGCCGCGGTCGGTTTGGTGTCGCGGCCGTCGGCGATCACCAATGTCGTCAGTTGGTGGTCGACATAGCTCGCGAGATGACCCTTGAGTGCAGCAAGATCGATACCGCAGGCCTTCATCACCACCGAAGCATCCGGGTCGTCGATCAAGGCGAGCAGGAGATGCTCCAGCGTCATGTATTCGTGGTCGCGCAGGTTGGCGTAAGCGAGTGTCCGGTGCAGCGTCGAATCGAGCTCGCGCGAAAATCGCAGCCCTGGAACGCCTTCGGTGATCCGATGCCGTGGCGGGGGTAGGTTGGGAGGCTCCGCCGCGGCGCGGATCGCGGCGCTGAGCGTGTTCCAGTCGGCCGCACCAAACGTCTCGGCGATCAGTTCGAGGCTTTGGCTGTTGGTGATCTTGATGTCCCTGGCGGCAAGGGCGGCACGCAGGGTGTGAGCCATGGCTTTGGCATCGCGAAAGTCGCGCATGTTGTCATCCTTTGCTTGAACGAAACAGGGCGTCAGGTGCTTGCGTTGCTGACCCGTTCGTTCGGGCAAAGGGGCTGTGCGAAGCCGCGATACGTTCACCATCCCCGAAGGGCGCAGGCGGCAGGCCGTATCAACCGGCGGGGAAGATGGCGCGGAGACGGGAAGGAGTCAATTGGATCAATTTGATTGTGGCGGTCGGGAAAAATGCGGAATTTCACCATTTTTGGGCGCATACTGGATGCATGGTGAAGTTGGACGAATATCTGAATGGCGCCGAATTTGGTTCCCTCGAGATCATCAGGGACGGCGGCGCCGGAGTGCCGAAACACCACAAAGAGCGGCTACTTCAGCTTGGTTACATTCAGAAAGACAATGGCACCGTCGCGATTACGGACGCTGGCAAAATGCGATTGGCGCTGGGCAAGTGACAGGCGCGTGACTTGCAGGGTGGGCAAAGGCGCTCTTGCGCCGTGCCCACCGAAAGAAACGTTTTGGTGGGCCCGCGGAGTTTATCATCGGGCCGGCCGAAGGCCGGACCCGTTGGCTTTGCCCACCCTACGATTCTGAAAGTGTGGAGTGCTGGCGGCTCACGAATTCACGTGTACGAAATCCCGCAGCAGCGGATAGATCTCGTTGTTCCAGCGCCGGCCGCTGAACACGCCGTAATGGCCGACGCCGGCCTGCATGTGGTGCACCTTGCGATAGGCGCGCACGCCGGTGCAGAGGTCCTGTGCGGCCAGCGTCTGCCCGATCGAGCAGATGTCGTCTTTTTCGCCTTCCACCGTCATCAGGCCCATCCGCTTGATCGATCCCGGATTCACCGGCCGGCCGCGATAGGTCAATTTGCCGAGCGGGAGGAGATGCTCCTGGAACACGTCGCGGATGGTTTCGATGTAGAAATCCGCCGGCAGGTCCATCACCGCGAAATATTCGTCGTAGAAGGTCTTGATCACTTCCGCCTTCTCGGTCTCGCCCTTGGCGAGATGGTCGGCGAGGTCGACATGCGACTTGATGTGGCGCTCGAGGTTCATCGAGACGAAGGCGGTGAGTTGCACGAAGCCGGGATAGACTTGGCGGAACGCGCCCTTGCACTGTACCGGCACGTAATTGATCAGGTTCTCCTCGAACCATTTCAGTGGCTTGCTCTTGGCGAATTCATTGACCTTGGTCGGCGCAATCCTGGTGTCGATCGGTCCGGCCATCAGGGTCAGGCTGGCCGGCCGTGCCGGGTGATTGTCCTCCGACATGATGGCGGCGGCGGCGAGCGCCGACACCGAGGGCTGGCAGATCGCCACCATGTGCGAGCGCGGGCCGAGTTCGTTCATGAAGGTGATCAGGTGCTCGGTATATTCGTCGAGGCCGAAGCGGCCGCGGTCGAGCGGAATGTCGCGCGGATTGTGCCAGTCGGTGATGTAGACGTCATGATCCTGCAGCAGGGTCTTCACCGTGCCGCGCAGCAGCGTGGCGAAGTGACCCGACATCGGCGCCACCAGCAGCATCTTCGGCTGCAGCGGCGAGTTCTCCTTCTTGAAATGCAGCAATGAGCCGAACGGCGTCGCGAACACCACTTCCTCGGTCACGTCCAGCTCGCGATTGCCCACCAGAATCTTGTCGATGCCGTAGGCCGGACGGGTGTATGTCAGTGAGGTTCGCGAGATCAGTTCGAGGGAAGCGGCGAGCCGGCCGAACAGCTTGTCGGAGACCCCCTGCGGCACCAGATTGAGGTATTTCAGGGCCGCCGCGGCCCCGGTTCGCCAAGGCGCTGTGAGATCCATATGGTTCTGATACGCTTGATACATCATCGACATCATCCGGTCATCCCCACCCATGCTGCTATGCAATATCGAAGCCAGGGCGGAGTCAAATGTTCTCGGGCATCTGGCACATGGTTTGCTGCTTAATACCCAGGAAGCATCGCCTACCGGCGGCCTGCAGCCGGTCCCGACCGGGGCCGGACAGGTCGGCTCAAGGCGTGCAGTTCAGGCGTAGGAGACCAAAGGCATGACCAAGGCGACACTGACGATCAGCAGCAAGAACTACTCGTCGTGGTCCTTGAGGGGGTGGTTGCTGACCAAATTCTCCGGGCTGGAGTTCGACGAAATCGTCACCGCGCCGGACGATGCCTCGGCCAAAGCCGAAATCCTGCTGCTGTCGTCGTCGATCCTGGTGCCCTGCCTGCGGCACGAGGGCGCCACGGTGTGGGATACGCTGGCGATTGCCGAGTATCTCAACGAGATCATGCCGGAGGCTGGTTTACTGCCGCAGGACCGCATTCTGCGGGCGCATTGCCGCTCGATTTGCGGCGAGATCCATTCCGGATTCACCACCCTGCGGGCATCCTTGCCGGTCAATCTGAAGGGGCATTTCCCGAATTTCAAAATCTGGTCGCGCGCCCAGGCCGACATCGACCGGATCTGCACCATCTGGCGCGAATGCCTGAGCAAATCCGGCGGGCCGTTCCTGTTCGGGGAGCGCAGCATGGCGGACGCCATGTACGCGCCGGTCGTCACCCGTTTCATGACCTACGATGTGAAGCTGGATAGACAGCTCGCCGGCTATGCCAACATGGTCATGGCGCTGCCGGAAATGCAGGAATGGATCGAAGCCGCCAAGCTCGAGCCGGCCGACATCGAAGAGCTTGAGGTCGAATATTAGGCAGCCGCATCGCCGGATTGCCCGTTTGCCGGGCTGGGCGCGGTTCATGTGGTCAAGGCGACCTTGGTGAAGGCCGGCGACGTGGTGCATCAGCGGCCCGGCTTCGTCCACTACCTCTACGACTATTCCCAGGACATGGAGCATCTGGAAGCTGCCAGCCCGGCCGACTTCAAGACTGTCGACATGCCGCCGGCGACCGACAGGTGCCGCCGGTGACACCCTGGAAGTAACGGTCGCCGAGCGTCAGGCGCGTTAACGATTGAGGAGTGATCGGCGGAACGTCCGTCCGCCGGCATGCTCGATCTGGTGCCGAGGGTCGCCAGGGTCGCGAGATCTGGACAGGGTGAGAGCGGATGCGCCTTGAGCAGTGATTCGGGCGCGTTTCGTTCCGTGCGCGTTCCAAAGCTTAAGCCGCGCGAAAATACCGTTGCATTATGAGACACCTAGAGCGCTTTCGAGCGTAAGCCTGCCCCGGACTTGATCCGGGGTGGATACCGGTTCGCGGCCAGAAAACGCGTCAAGAAAAGCTCTAGGTCCGGGGCAGGCGCCAGCCGACCACGGTGGCCTGGACCGTGCTGCCGGACTCGCTGTTACGCCATTCGCCGTCGACCCAGCGGCAGGCGAACGGCAGCTGGTAGGTGCCGCTGTGATCCTCGCACAGCACCTGGACGGCCTGATCCGGCGGTGGATCGCCGTTGCCGTTGAATTCAGCCAGACGTCGGTCGCGCGTTGCCATCTGCGGTTCTCCCCTGATCCACGCCCGGTTCCGCGGCCCACACGGCTCCGGGCGACGGGGAAATTGGAACGCGGGAATGAGGTTTCGGTGTGTCATGTCGCGCCGGGTCGCGTACAAGACCACGATACGCGATCAACCTCCGCTGCACTTGAACGAGGCCCTCGATGATCATCCGGATAATGGCGTTCACGTCTCTGATCCTGGTGTCCGCCAGCGCCATGGCGCAGGACGTTCCCGGCATCGAGATCTGCACCGTCGACAAGACCATGGAACGGCGTACCAGCTGCCTGCAGAGCAACGTGATCTTCCTGCAGAAGACCATCTCCAAGCTCGCCACCGACAACCAGCAAAAACTCGACGCTGCCAACCGGCAGATCGAGGCATTGAAAGCGACGCTGGCCGGTTTGCAGAAAACGGTCGACGATCTGCAGGCGGCACAGAAGAAGGATGCCGCGGCAAAGACGCCCGCGCCGGCTGCCGCGGCTGCACCGCCTGCCAAGGACGCCGCGAAGTAGGGCGAGCACGGCGCTTCCCCACGTCGCCCCGGCCTTGAGCCGGGACCCAGAACCCCTGGCCTGCGTGACGAAGTCCTTCACTGCCCCAAAGAGAGGACACGGCGTATTGATCCCGGCTCAAGGCCGGGATGACGCGTTGAGATGGGACCTTTCCGATTGAGGAGAGCAATCGCGATCAAGCGGCGGCTTTTGGCGAGGGGCATGATCGGCGCGCTTCAATGAGGACCAACGAACGAATCCCGCCTAGAAAGCGCTCTGGCATATCGAACCATCTGGCTTGCGAGCTCACGCTCGACGAGGTCGCGGCGACCGGTGGCGTCTCGCGCGTCGCGCCAACGGACAGTCCTCAACGGCGCGCGCGGCGCAACTGCATCTTCTTCGGCTTGGCTTGCCGAAAAATTACACAAAGCAACTCTCATTAATCTTTCTCGAAGTGGCAAGGTTGGCGAAGGGGTCAAGGCAATTGCGAACGTCGGGTGAATCTAACTTACTGCAAGATATCGACTTTTTGCCAATCGGCGGATCGCCTGGAGTCAATGTCATGGTCCGCGCTCGAACTGGCCCAAAATTCGCTTGGCTACGTCAGTCCTGAGGCCCGTGAGAATAGCCGGGCGATTTCCGGCGAGCCTCGCCAAGCGGAGCGGCAAAATGAACATGTCTCGGATCCCGTCGACAGATTGGAGGATGCTATGAATGTACATGCCGCGGTCGATCTCAAATGGCCTGGCCTGACTCGCCCGGACGGGAGTCCTCTCCGCATGAATACACAGGATTTCGTCGCCATCGATCGAGACCGGGATGCCTCGTATGAGGCGACTTATCGTCCGCAGGCTCTCTACAACCGGGCGAACGAAGGTTTCCACGCGAACAATGAAACCTTCCTTCTGCATGAGGTTGCGACAAATCTGCCAATTTACCGTCCCGATACAGGTCCCACCGATTTCCATCTTCACCTTCCTCCGGGCGGTTTCCAACTCGTGCTGGTCACGTCGGGCATGTTCACCTTCGATTACGATGGGCGCTTCTATTATGTCGGTCCCGGCGCGGTGATGCTGCAAAGCGCGATCGTGCATCGGCAGCTGTTTTACACTTGGTCCGGTTTGTCCACCGAGGAGAACCTGAAGACGCCGCAGACGGTGGTGCCGGATCCGATTTCCATGGGCTACTCCGGCAAGTTCCTCGAAGCCTTCGTGACCGATCCGACGACCTTTCCGAACCCGACAATTGTCGGTCCGGATCAGATCAACGAAGCCGAAACGCCTCGTGTGGCAT
>JAQGJF010001105.1 GCA_028290765.1 Tardiphaga sp. | reverse complement strand
CCGATGGTCTTGGTGCCGAGATCGAGGCCGACCAGCGCGCCGCGGGCGGGCCACTGCGCGGCGGCTTCGATCAGGGGCAGAATGGGTGCAGGCATCGCTTCGCATAACACGCTGGCTACGATCGATGCAAAGTTGGGATACAAGCGGTGAATTGGAGCGCCAGGGAAACGGTCATGACCGTGGAAAAAGATCAGCAAACGGTAACTCTGTGGCGTCCGGTCGGGCCGCGCGAACTGGAGCTAATTCAAAAAGCCGGCATGAGGGCATTTCCCCCGCGTCTTCCGGAGCAGCCCATCTTCTATCCGGTCTTGTCGGAGGAATATGCTGTGAAAATCGCCCGTGACTGGAACGTGCCTGCAAGCGGTGCAGGTTTCGTCACGCGCTTCGAGGTGCAGCGAAGCTTCCTTGAGCTTTACAGCCCCAAAGAGGCCGGAGGAGCCGCTCATCTGGAATACTGGATTCCTTCAGAAGAGCTTCCGGCCTTTAACAACGCGATCGTTGGCAAGATTGCGGTAGTTGCTGAATTTCGCTGACCGTCGAGGTTGGAGACTCGGATTTAGTGCGTTTGGAGAGCGCTGGGTGGCAGGATGGACGGGCTGACACTATTTGGATTGTTCGCAGTGACCGCCATGCTGGTGTGTTACGCGCTGGAGGACCGCCACCACCTGTTGGTGCTGGCATTCGCGTTATCCTGCGCGCTGGGCTCGATCTATGGCTTTCTGCAGGGAGCGTGGCCATTCGGACTGGTGGAGGCGATCTGGGCCGGTGTCGCGTTGCGGCGATGGATGCTCAGAAGCCGGGTGAACGCATAGCTCGCGGACGTCGCGTAGTGCTAGACTTGGACATGGCTCCCGGCAACGATGCCCCGCGCTGCCCCAATTCCCATCACCGAATGAGCACGCCATGTGGCCCGACCGCAGAATTCTCGATCTTTTCAAAACCGAATTTCCCATCGTGCTGGCGCCGATGGCCGGCATCATGGACGCCGATCTGGTGATCGCGGCGGCGCAGGGCGGGGCGCTGGGATCGCTGCCTTGCGCCATGCTGTCGGTGGAGAAGGCGCGCGAGCAGGTCAACATCATCCGCCAGCGCGTGTCGGCGCCGGTCAACATGAATTTCTTCTGCCACAAGGCCGTCGATCCGGACCCGCGGCGCGAAGCCGGCTGGAAGAACCGGCTCTCGTCGTATTATAGCGAACACGGCATCGATCCCACCGCTCCCATCACTGTCGCCAACCGCGCGCCGTTCGACGCGGCGATGTGCGCCCTGGTCGAGGAGCTGAAACCTGAAGTGGTCAGCTTCCATTTCGGTCTGCCGGAGCCGGCGCTGCTGGCGCGCGTCAAGGCCGCCGGCTCGATCGTGATGGCCTCCGCGACCATCGTGCGCGAGGCGATCTGGCTCGAGGAAAACGGCGCCGATGTCGTGATCGCGCAGGGCGCCGAAGCCGGCGGCCATCGCGGCATGTTCCTCACCGAGGACATCTCCCATCAACCCGGCCTGTTCGCGCTGCTGCCGCAGGTGGTGGACGCGGTGCGCGTTCCGGTGGTTGCGGCGGGCGGCATCGCCGACGGACGCGGCATCGCCGCCGCCTTCGCGTTGGGCGCGGCCGGGGTGCAGATCGGCACCGCCTATCTGCGCTGTCCCGAATCCAAGGTGATCGCGCCGGCGCGGGCGGCCCTGGCCGGATCGCTGGACGATTCCACCGTCATCACCAACGTCATGACCGGCCGTCCGGCGCGCGGCGTCGCCAATCGGGTGATGCGCGAGGTCGGTCCGATCTCGCCCGACGCACCGGCGTTCCCGCACGCCGCGACCGCGCTCGGTCCGCTGAAAGCAGCGGCGGAAAAGCTCGGCAAGGTGGATTTCACCAATCTCTGGGCCGGGCAGGCGGTGCGGCTCGGCCGCGAACTGCCGGCCGCCGAATTGACCCGGGCGCTTGCCGGCGCCGCGCTGGCGCGCTTGAGCAGGCTCGCCGGCTGACCCGTCTTCGCCCTGCGGGCTTCGCCGGGCGCAGCCCGTCTTCGGCCATCGTGGCTGCGCCACGCGTAGCTGCAGAAGAAGCGTGGCTGTGCCTCGCGTAGCCGAAGGGCGAAGCGAGGTTGCGGCGCGAAAGCTCCCTCTGCTATACGGCGGGCTCAACCGAAGCTTAGGCCCTGCCGGGGGCTTGATCCCTGTGCCACGGGCTTGGGCCCTGCCGGACGAGAGGCCATATATAATGTCCGTTGATGCTGCCACCGTCCGCCGTATCGCGCATCTGGCGCGGATCGCGGTCACCGACGCAGAAGTTCCCCATCTGCAGGGCGAACTGAACGCCATGCTGGCCTTTGTCGAGCAACTGTCCGAGGTCAATGTCGACGGCATTGAGCCGATGACGTCGGTGACGCCGATGGAGATGAAGAAGCGTTCCGACGTCGTCAATGACGGCGAGATCGCCGACCAGATCGTCGCCAACGCGCCGGCCACCGAGGATCATTTCTTCCTGGTGCCGAAGGTCGTGGAATAGTCGTTTCAAGTTACGGGAAAATCCCATGTGCCTGCTCTGCGACGATGAAAAGGCCTATCAGGCCTATATGGATTATCTCGATGCGATGGAGCGTCAGGGCAAGGCCGCCGATCCCGACAAGGCGATGGGCGAGGTGCTCGACAAGCTCCAGGCGGCGGACAAGGCCGCGCTTGATGCCCCGGAAAATGACAAAACCCTGTCTCCGTTCTTCTGCAGCCCGGTTGATAAATGACTGATTTGACGTCACTGACGCTGGCCGAGGCCCGCGATGGCCTCGCGAAAAAATCCTTCACGTCCGTCGAGTTGACCGACGCCCATATTGCGGCGGTCGAGGCGGCGCGCGTGCTCAATGCCTTCGTGCTGGAGACGCCGGATCAGGCCCGCGACATGGCGCAGTCGGCGGATGCCAGGATTGCCAAGGGCGAGGGCGGTCCACTCGGCGGCATCCCGCTGGGAATCAAGGATCTGTTCGCGACCAAGGGCGTGCGAACCACCGCCTGCTCGAAGATCCTCGGCGATTTCAAGCCGCCTTATGAATCCACGGTGACCTCGCAGCTGTGGCGCGACGGCGCGGTGATGCTGGGCAAGCTCAACAATGACGAATTCGCCATGGGCTCGTCGAACGAGACCTCGTGTTTCGGCCCGGTGGTCAATCCGTGGCGACGCGAGGGATCCAACACCGAACTGGTCCCGGGCGGATCGTCGGGCGGCTCGGCATCAGCGGTGGCGGCCGGGCTTTGTCTTGGCGCGACCGGAACCGATACCGGCGGTTCGATCCGGCAGCCGGCGGCGTTCGCCGGGATCGTCGGCATCAAGCCGACCTATGGTCGCTGCTCGCGCTGGGGCATCGTCGCCTTTGCGTCCTCGCTCGACCAGGCCGGGCCGTTCGCACGCACCGTGCGCGACTCATCGATCCTGATGCGCTCGATGGCCGGCCACGACCGCAGGGACACCACCTCGGTCGACCGTCCGGTTCCGGACTATGAGGCGTCGATCGGCAAATCCGTCAAGGGTATGAAGATCGGCATTCCCAAGGAGTACCGCATCAGTGGGATGCCCGAGGAAATCGAGAAATTGTGGAAGCAGGGCGCCGACTGGCTGAGGGCGGCGGGCGCGGAACTCGTCGATGTGTCGCTGCCCCACACCAAATACGCGCTGCCGGCCTATTATATTGTCGCTCCGGCGGAAGCCTCGTCGAACCTCGCGCGTTATGACGGCGTTCGTTACGGCCTGCGCGTGCCGGGTCGCAACATCACCGACATGTATGAGAAGACCCGCGCCGAAGGTTTTGGCGCTGAGGTCCGCCGCCGCGTCATGATCGGAACCTATGTGCTGTCGGCGGGCTATTACGATGCCTATTATTTGCGCGCGCAGAAGGTACGCACCCTGATCAAGCGCGATTTCGAGGAGTGCTTCGCCAAGGGCGTGCACGCGATCCTGACGCCCTCGACGCCGTCGGCGGCCTTCGGCATCGGCGAAAAAGGCGGCGCCGATCCGGTCGAGATGTATCTCAACGACATCTTCACGGTGACCGTGAACATGGCCGGGCTACCGGGGATTTCGGTTCCCGCCGGCACGGATGCCCAGGGCCTGCCGCTCGGCCTGCAACTGATCGGTCGCGCCTTCGACGAAGAGACGCTGTTTTCGCTCGGCGAAGTGATCGAGCAATCGGCGGGGCGGTTTACGCCGCCGAAATGGTGGGCTTGAAGTTCCATTTCGTGTCGCCGGTATTTGCGTTGCGTTTCGCATTTCCTTTCGTCATGGTTTGGCCATGAGCATGGTCCGCGTATGAAAACCGACGACGGCAGCCCGTCTTCCCAACAGGTCGACCAACTTCTCGGTTCGTCCAAGCTTGCGCGGGCGATCGAGAACGACAAATACAAGCATCTGCTCGATGTTGCCCCGGTCGCGGTGGCGGTTTCGCGGGGTTCCCGCGACGAGCAGCATGTCGTCTACACCAACAAGGCGTTCGAGAGTTTGATGTCGATGACGTCGACCGACGTGGAAGGCCAGAGCTGGCTTTGCCTCGACGGCTTTCTCAACGAAGACACCCCGGGCCAGACGCTGGGCGAAGCGATCCGCGACGGCGAGGATTTTCTCGGTGTGTTCCGTCCCAACGGACCGGTCGATCGGCTTGTCATCGTTCAGGCCTACGCCTCGGTGATCGAAAGCGACGATGGCGTCGAGAACTTCCGGATCGCCGCGCTGGTCGATATCGGCGGCCGCGAACGGGCGCAGATCGAGCAATTCGAAAACCAGATCCGCGACCGCGACATGCTGATGCGCGAGCTTCAGCACCGGGTGAAGAACAACCTTCAATTGGTCACAGCACTGATCCGCCTGGAGGCGAGGTCGGCGACGGAAGGCGAGTCGGTGGCCTTGGCGCGGCTTGCCAGCCGGATCGACGCGCTGTCGGTGCTGTACCGCACCCTGTCCGCCGAGAATGCCACCCCCGATATCGATCTCGGCCAGTATCTGTCGGACATTACCACCGCCGTGATGGCGGCGAGCGCGACGCCGGGCATCGAGATCGATATCGAGGTCGGTTATTGCCCGCTGTCGATCAACATCGCCATGCCCGCCGGTCTATTGGTCAACGAGATGCTGACCAACGCGCTGAAATACGCCTTCGTCGGGCGCGGCGCCGGACAGTTGAAGCTGATCTGCAGGCTCGACGGCGAGCGGGTGACGGTGATCGTTTCCGACGACGGCGTCGGACTTGGCGAACACCAGGAATGGCCGTCGCCGCGCAAACTCGGCGCGCTGATCCTGCAGACGCTCAAGGAAAACGCCGGCAATGTCGCGTTCCGTGCCGAGAGCATTCGCGGGCAGGGCACCTGGTTCACGCTGATGTTCGATGCCGCCCAGGCGCCGGTGGTGAACTAGCGCCACGCTTGGCTATTCGGACATCTTCACCATTCAATAACCATACTGTTGGCGCGGTTGCGCCATTTGCATCGTTTTGCATCGAATTGCAGCGGTTTGCATTAGGATGTGTTTGCACTTTCCGAACGCGAGATCGCGGCTGGCGCCCTCCGGGCGAACCCTGGGCATGGTTCGGTGGAAGGCGCGAGAGCGGTACATTGATGCATGGGTTGCGTTCCATCGGTCTCATCGTCGCGACCTGCGCGTCATTGCTCGGCTGTGCGTCGGTCCACAACATCCCGGTCAATGTTCCGCTCGGCGGCAGCGGCGTCACCGACAAACTCACCATCGGCTTCGAGGATCCCGCGGCACGCGACGATCTCCTGATCGGACTGTCGTTTTCCGGCGGCGGTACCCGCGCGGCGGCGTTCTCGTTCGGGGTCCTGCAGGAGATGGACCGGGTCCGGATGCCGCGCGCGACCGATTCGATGTTCGATCGCATCGATTTCATCTCCGGCGTTTCCGGTGGCTCGGTGACCGCCGCCTATGTCGGCCTGAAGAAGCGGGCGGCGCTGGCGGATTTCCGCGAACGGTTTCTGCTGCGCAATGCCGAGGAGGGGCTGCAGACCACGCTGTCGCTCGGCACCATCGGTCGTGCCTTCTCCGGTGGCATCAACGACTCCACGGGATTTACCAGATGGCTCGACGCCAATCTGTTCGACGGCGCCAATTTCGGCCAGTTCCGCAATGTCGGCTCGCCGCGGGTCTGGATCAATGCCTCCGACATCTACAACCGCGTCCCGTTCGTGTTCGACGCCACCGCGTTCACGGCGATCTGCAGCGACATCAGCCAATATCCGCTGTCGAACGCGGTCGCAGCTTCCGCTGCGGTGCCGATCGCGTTTGCGCCGGCCGTGGTCCAGGCGTTTCCCGGCACCTGCAACGAGCCGCTGCCGCCATGGATCGCGCGCGCCGCGGCGGATCGCAATGCGCCGCCGATGCTGAGCTCGTACGCGAAGGCGGTGGTACGCTACCGCGAGGGCGCGGTTCCCTACATCAAGCTGATGGATGGCGGCCTGGTCGACAATTACGGCATCTCCGGCTTCACCATCGCGCGCGCATCATCCGACACGGCGTATGGTCCGCTGACGCCGCAGCAGGCCGTCAAGGTCCGGCGCGGCATCTTCCTGGTGGTCGATTCCAAGGCCGGCCTGTCCGGCGATTGGATCAATACCGTCGAGGGACCGAGCGGCGTCGACGTGGTGAAGGCCGCCGTCGACACCACCATCGACGCCAGCGTCGGCGCCAGCTATTCGGCGTTCGACCGCACCATGAGCGAATGGCAGGGCTCGTTGATCCGCTGGCGCTGCGGCCTGTCCGCGGCGGAGCGTGCCCGTTACGGCGCCGCTCCCGGCTGGAATTGCAAGGACCTGCGGTTCTTCATCGGACGGCTGGGCTTCGATCAGCTCGAGCCGGCGCGCGCCGCCGTGCTGGAGACCGTGCCGACGCGCTTCCAGCTGCCGCCACAACAGGTCGATGACGTGATCGCGGCCGGAAGGGACGTGTTGCGCGCCAGTCCGGCCTTCCGGGCGTTTGCAGCCAGCATGTGACTTGCGGCGACAACGCCCCATATATCCATCACGGGGGTTTTCCGACACCCCTTGTCGAGGTAAAAGCCATGACTGTGATGGACTTCAAATCCAGTCTTTCCGGTATTTCACCGCTGCCCGGCGTTACCCCTTCGCTCGCGGCGCTGTGGTGGGCCGGCAAAGGCGACTGGAACAAGGCGCACGAGATCGTGCAGGACGAAAGCAGCGCAGACGCGGCCTGGGTCCACGCCTATCTGCACCGTGTCGAGGGCGATCTCGGCAATGCCGGTTACTGGTACCGTCAGGCCCGCAAACCGGTTGCGACCGATCCGCTCGAAACCGAGTGGGAAGAGATCGTTTCGGCGTTGTTGATGGATCACCCTTTGTCGAGGTAAAAGCCGCGCCATGAACGCACCTGTCAAACCGTCCAAACTCATCAAGGGCGCCACCGGCGACTGGGAAATGGTCATCGGCCTGGAAGTCCACGCCCAGGTCACCTCCCGTTCAAAACTGTTTTCGGGCGCCTCGACCGAATTCGGCGGCGATCCCAACAGCCACGTCTCGCTGGTCGACGCGGCGATGCCGGGCATGCTGCCGGTCATCAACGAGGAATGTGTCCGGCAGGCGGTACGCACCGGGCTTGGGCTGAACGCCCAGATCAACCGGCGCTCGGTGTTCGATCGCAAGAACTATTTCTACCCCGACTCGCCGCAGGGCTACCAGATCAGCCAGTACAAATCGCCGATCGTGGGTGAGGGCGAGGTGGTTCTCGAACTGGCCGGCGGCGACAGCGCCACCATCGGCATCGAACGGCTGCATCTCGAGCAGGATGCCGCCAAGTTGCTGCACGACCAGAACCCGACGATGTCGCTCGTCGACCTCAACCGGTCCGGTGTCGCGCTGATGGAGATCGTTTCCAAGCCGGATATCCGCTCCTCCGAGCAGGCCAAGGCCTACGTGACCAAGCTGCGCTCGATCCTGCGCTATCTCGGCACCTGCGACGGCGACATGGAGAAGGGCAGCCTGCGCGCCGACGTCAACGTGTCGGTGCGCAAGCCGGGGGAGCCGTTCGGGACCCGCTGCGAGATCAAGAACATGAACTCGATCAGCTTCATCGGCGACGCCATCGAGTACGAGGCTAGGCGCCAGATCGAAATCCTGGAAGACGGCGGCGTCATCGAGCAGGAAACCCGGCTGTACGATCCGAACAAGGGCCAGACCCGCTCGATGCGGTCCAAGGAAGAGGCGCATGACTACCGCTATTTCCCCGACCCCGACCTGCTGCCACTGGAATTCAGCGAAGCCTATGTCGCCGCGCTGAAGGCCGATCTACCGGAACTGCCGGACCAGAAGAAGGCGCGCTTCATCGAAGACTTCGGCCTGTCGTCGTACGACGCCAGCGTGCTGGTCAGCGAGCACGAGACTGCGGACTTCTACGAGGCCGTGCTGGCCGCGTTGGCCGACAAGGCCCGCGACGGCAAGCTCGCCGCCAACTGGGTGATCAACGAATTGTTCGGCCGTCTTAACAAGGAAGGCCAGGACATCGCCGCGTCGCCGGTCTCGGCGGGCCAGCTCGGCGCCATCGTCGATCTGATCGGCGAGGGCACCATCTCCGGCAAGATCGCCAAGGATCTGTTCGAGATCGTCTGGCAGGAGGGCGGCGATCCCCGGGCGCTGGTCGAAGTACGCGGCATGAAGCAGGTCACCGACATGGGGGCGATCGAGAAGGTGGTGGACGACATCATCGCCGCCAATCCGGACAAGGTCGCGCAGGCGCGCGCCAAGCCGCAGCTCGTCGGATGGTTCGTCGGTCAGGTGATGAAGTCCTCCGGCGGCAAGGCCAATCCGCAGTCGGTCAACGACCTACTCAAGAGCAAGCTCGGCATCTGACCGACCCGCGATGTCGCGCGCGACGACGCGCGTCGCGTCGATGCGATGATGGTGTGTCTCGTAATGACGCATCGCGCGAGCAAAACCGGACAGCGAATCGGTGTCGGCGATTCGCTCAGAAAACCGGTTTTGGCGAGAGGCGATGAGCGCTTGGCGCGCAAAGCACGAAAATTTTTTTATTGCCAAAAACTGCGACTCAGAGTCCGTGCGGCGTACTTTCAACCGTCGCGATGAGTCGCGATTGTTCTGTGTGATTGAGATTCATCACGGACGTGAATCGCGAAAGTGGCTGCAGCACAGGTGTTTCCTTCAATCTTGACAAACGTCGATGCAGATTTTTCGCATACTATTCGCATCGCGTGGCACTTCGTCGCGATGTCGTCGCGAAGCGCGCGCTGCATGCGCCGGCATTGTCTCGTCAACACTTCCTTAAGCGGGAAGCTGTTTTTTTCGATGTGTTGGTGTATTCGGGATGTAGTGCATTTCGATTCCCGAGTGCACGCAGCGATCAAGTGATCTCACCGACGCCGTCGGTGATCTCACTTAACCTCGGAGGGCAACATGGCCAAGAAAGCGAAGAAGGCGAAGAGCGCAGTGAAGAAGACTGCCAAGAAGACCAAGAAGGTCTCCAAGAAGAAGAAGTAACTCGCCTTACGAAAAATGCCGGCGGCTTGATGCCGGCACGTCACACGAGCCATCGGGACAGTTTGCTTCTCGAAGCGAATTTTAAACCGGACGGCTCTGGTCGACGAAAGAGGGTGTCGGCGAGACATCAGGTCAAACGGCCGGATCGCCACTTTCGATGGAGTTCGCTCTTTCGAGAAACGGTCCGGCAGAGGAACCCGGCACTGCGGTGCCGGCATTCTTCATTCGGTGCGGATCCCCGTGATCCGCAATTCCACTGGCGGGCTTCCGCCCGAGGTGGGATATGACCCTGACGTGTTCGCCGACGCCCTCGTTCTTTTTGCCGGAGTGGTTTATCCCCGGCACCGTCATCCCCGTAAAACCACCTGAATGACCGGACCGCGCGTTGGCGCCGGATCCGTGATCCGTGTCGCCGGACGCTCGGCGCTCCGGTTCGCTATTTACCTGCCGCGAGGCAGGTGGTTGCGGCAATGGTTATCGGTTTGCCAAATCGCAGGGTAAACCGAATCCCGCAATTTCGCAGAAATCCCCGTGACATCGGCACTTCCGCGATTCCGCGACGGCGGGCGGCTGGACGGCGTTCACGTTCGATTCATCGCGATGCTTAAACTGCTCTTCAAATTTGATGGGTCATGATCATCCCAACAAGCCGGCAAACGGCGATGGGGATGACGGGACTTCGAACGATTGGACGGGAGCCGCGCTCGGAACAGGGCCGGCAACGAATAAAAAGGAGAGACAAGATGTTTCAGGGGCAATTCGATTTCGAGACGGCGACGCCGGTGGACGCGACCGCGATTCCGGACGTGCTGTTCGAGCGCGGCATGTACTGGGCCAGCGGGCGATCGGGGATCGTCGACCTGGTGGCGGCGCACAAATGGTTCAATCTGGCGGCGCTGAAGGGCCGCGTCGACGCCGTCCCGCTGCGTCGTGAAATTGCCGAGCTGATGTCCGAAGGCGAGATCGCCACGGCGCAGCGCGAAGCCCGCGCCTGGATCACGATGCACTGAAGCCAGGTTGGCTTGCCGGTCGGTCGGCCAGGGCAGCGTCTATCGGCAGCGTCTACCTTGATGGCCACTGCCAGGACGGCGGCGTGTGATCCCGGATGCTGGTCTCGCCGAGATCCTTCACGAGCACGATCTGTCGGCTGCCGGTCTCGTCGCCCAGAACGGAGACGAGGGACGCGGCGTGGCTCACCACCACGACCTGGGATCGTTTCGACGCCTGTGCAATCAACCGCGCCAGGGATGGCAGCAGTTCGGGATGCAGGCTGGTTTCGGGCTCGTTGAGGATCATCAGCCCGGGCGGCCGCGGCGACAACAGCGCGGCGGCCAATAGCAGATAGCGCAGCGTGCCATCCGACAGCTCCGCCGCCTTGAGCGGTCGCAGCAGGCCTTTCTGGATCATTTCGAGTTCGACATATCCGTCGTTGCCGGTTACTTCGACGCGCCCACCCGGAAACGCGTCGCTGATCGCGTCGTCCAGCCCATCGGCGTCGCCGATTTCGCGGATGGTCTGCACGGCGGCGGCGAGATCCGATCCGTCGCTGGCCAGCACCGGCGTGTAGGTGCCGATCTGGGGCCGGCGCGCGGCGGCATCGCGATCGGTTCGCAGATGGTCGTAGAATCGCCAGTCCCGCATCCGCTCGCGCAATACCAACAGCTCGATCGCCTCGCGGGGATCGCTGCAATGGGTCATCATGCTGTCGAACGGCGCCAGCTGATCGAACGCTTGCCGCCATTCGCCGCTGTCGCTGCGAATCCGCACGCTCGGGCCGTTACGAGCGGCAAAAACGTTGCTCCGCCCCAGCACCTCGCCGGTCCACTGGCTCTCGGCCTTGATCTCCGGGTCGGCGAAGAATTTCGATCCGGATATCGGCAACCCGAGATCGATCGCGTAGCCGTAGTCGTCCCCGGAAAATCCAAGCTTCAGGCTGACGGGATGTTTGCGTACCGTGCCCTGGATCGGATGCCGGCCGCTCCGCATCGCGCGTGAAATCTCTTCCGGCCCGGCCCACAGCGTGGAGTGCAGCCCGCCTTCTTCGGCGAGCGACTGGATGATCCGCCCCTGGGCGATCTCCGCCAACAGCCTGAGCGCCCGATAAAGGCTGGATTTGCCGCTGCCATTGGCACCCGTAATGACATTGAGTTCGCCGAGCGCCAACCGGACATCGCGCCGCGATCGATAGCCGGAAATGGCGAGTCTTGTCATCATGGCGGATTGTATCCGGCCGCGTCGACGACGCGGAGTAGCGACTTCACCGACATTGCTGGCTTGCGGACAATCCCGCAAGTGCGAAGGGCGACGCGTTCCGGCTTTCGGAGTATTGGCATGGCATGTTGGAACCGGCAATCGTAAGAATTGTGCGGGGCCGGACGGTCCGCATCTCTGCGGATCGGATTCATGACAGGACATTCCTTCCGACATCGGTGACGCGGCGCCCTGAACCGGAGAGATGCGCGCGCAAATGACCGATACAATCGTCGAGTCGAAAACGACGGCACCGGTGCGGTTGCACGCCTTAATGCAATGGATGGCGCGTTTCGATGCGCATGACGTCGCCACTGTGCTGTTGCTTGGTGCGCTGACCATCACCGCTCTTTGCACGTTCCGGGACTATGCCATTTCCAATGACGAAGGTGTTCAGCATCACTACGGCGAATTGATAATCGCCTGCTACAAAAGCCATTTCGCAGACCAAAGCGTATTCCATTTCGAGAACCTGTATCTCTATGGCGGCCTGTTCGACATTATCGCCGTTGCCCTCAGCCAGATCGTTCCGATCGATCCGTACGATCTGCGCCATATCATGTGTGCCCTTATCGGCATCGGTGGAATCGGCGCCGCAGCCGCCACGGCGCGTCTCGTCGCAGGCCCGCGGGCGGGCCTGATCGCTGCGATTTCGCTTACGGTCTGCGGCGTCTGGTACGGCGCGATGTTCAATCATACCAAGGATATTCCGCTGGCCGCCGCGATGACCGGCGCAACCTTTTTCCTGCTTCGCGCGGCACCAAGCCTGCCGCGCCCGCGCCCGCTCGATCTTCTGAGCTTTGGGCTGCTGGCGGGCGCTGCGCTCGGGATGCGGGTTCTGGGGCTGCTTCTCGTGATTTATGCGGGTATCGCGATTGTGCTGTTTCTGCCGCGTCCGCTTCTCCATCACGGCCGCGAGCGGTGGGGATTCGTGATCGAATCGTCCTTGCGATTTTTCCCTGCGCTGCTGCTTGCGTATGGAATCATGATCTTGGCGTGGCCATGGGCGGCGTTGGCGCCGCTCAATCCGATCCGTGGCCTGCTGTCATTTTCTGAGTTCCAGTATCATATCCGTACCGTCCTGGCCGGTCAGGTCTACGAGATGGCGAACGTGCCGCGGCTGTACGTGCCGATCTATATTCTGATCCGCGTGCCGCTGCTGACGTTGCTCGGGGCTGGGCTTGCGGCGATATTCGTCCTGCTGCCGCGCCTCGCTGCGAGATCCGCTCGCCTGCGGCGCCGGCATATCGCTCTGGTCCTGCTCATGGCGGGTTTTCCGCTTGCTTGCCAGGTGATCTGCCACGGGCCGGCCTTCACCGGCTTGCGCCATTTCCTGTTCGTGATTCCTTCGCTTGCGATTCTCGCCGGTATCGGTCTCGACGCTGCCGTAGCTGCCCTGGCCACGCGACACCGCACGACGATGGCGGCGGGGGCACTCGCGGTCATGACGGCATGGTGTCTTTGGAACGCCATCACGCTCGTTCGCCTGCATCCTTACGAATATCTCTTTTACAATCCCGCGGTCGGTGGCCTTGAAGGTGCGTCGCGGCGCTATGCCACCGACTACTGGGTGAACATCATGCCGGCTGCGGTCGATCAGTTGGAAGATTATATCACCCGCACCGAACACACCGGAGGGCTCCGGACCGCACACAAATACACGGTGGCCGTTTGCGGGGAGCGCATATCGTTTGAGAAACGGGCCAAGCCGCGCCTGCTGCAATGGATCCGGGTGCAGCAGTGAGAACAGGCAGATTTCTTCATCGCGCCCACGCATATGAACTGCGATCGAATCCTGGACAGCAAGTTGATCGTTGCGATCCAGCGGCTGGGCGTACCGATCGGATACGTCAAGGATCGGCGCGCGCGCACCCGTCCGGCCGTAGCCGGAATCCCTTAGATATCCAATTCATTGGAATATTGGCGGAGGAATATTGGCGGAGACGGAGTCCGCCATACTGTACTGCGCGGGACAGCACTGCGCTCCAACGCCCCCCGAAGAGCCTTTGATTTTTATGGTTTATTAAGCCGCTCACTGCGTGACACTGCACACCGCTTCGCCTAGATTGACCGTTATTGGTAGGGCA
>JAQGJF010001101.1 GCA_028290765.1 Tardiphaga sp. | reverse complement strand
GTCGGCCAGAAACTCAACGTCGCGCTGTTGATCGGCGGCGTTTCGTTCGGCGACCAGGACACTAAGCTCACCCGCGGCGTCGACGTCTTGATCGCAACGCCGGGGCGGCTTTTGGATCACACCGAGCGCGGCGGCCTGCTGCTCACCGGCGTCGAATTGCTGGTGATCGACGAAGCCGACCGCATGTTGGACATGGGCTTCATTCCCGACATCGAACGGATCTGCAAGCTGGTGCCGTTCACCCGGCAGACGCTGTTCTTTACCGCGACCATGCCGACCGAAATCCGCCGCATCACCGAAACCTTCCTGCACAATCCCGAAAAGATCGAAGTCTCCAAGCCGGCTTCCACCGCCGTCACGGTGACCCAGTCGCAGGTCGCGACCGGCCGCGAGCCGCATGAGAAGCGCGAAACATTGCGCGCGCTGCTGCGCGGCGCCACCGACCTCAAAAACGCGATCATCTTCTGCAATCGCAAGCGCGAAGTCGCGCTGCTGGCGAAATCGCTGCAGAAGCACGGCTTCAGCGTCGGCGCGCTGCATGGCGACATGGAGCAATCGGCGCGAACCGCGGCGCTCGACCAATTCCGCAAGGGCGAATTGCCGATCCTGGTCGCTTCCGATGTCGCCGCCCGCGGCCTCGATATTCCCGAAGTGAGCCACGTGTTCAACTTCGACGTTCCCCACCACCCCGATGACTACGTGCATCGCATCGGCCGTACCGGCCGCGCCGGCCGCGCCGGCACCGCGATTTCCATCGTGGCGCCGTCCGACTACAAATCCATCGTTGCGATCGAAAAGCTGATCGGCCAAACCATCCCGCGCGCGGAAAGCGGTGTCGTGGTTGGCGAACAGGCTGAAGCCTCCACCGAGCCCGCCCGCGACGGCGAGCGCGCTCCCGGCGCGCGACGCCGCAACGGCAATCGCGAAGCGAATTTCGGTAGTTCGCGCGAAGGATCACGTGAAGGATCGGGCGAAGGCCGAAAACCGCACCGCGACCGCGAACCGCGCCGCTCCGGCAGCGGCGGTCGCGGCAATCCGAAACAACCGAAACCGCAATCGCAAGATCACATCGCCGCGCTCACCCCGCCGGCCGCTCCCCCGGCATCGCGCGCGCCATCGATCGGTCGCGCTCAGCCACCGCAGGCTCCCCGCGAAGAAATTTCGGAGCCCGCCGACCACTCGCATCTGCCGGCTTTCCTGCTGCGGCCGGTGCGTGCCCGCGGATAACTTACAACTCCACGTAGGCCTATTTACGACTCATTCATTCTCGTGTCTTAACATTGCCGGAATATTTTCTGGCTTTTCCTGATTGACGGGCGGCGCTGCCCATCTCCGCGAGGACTCGATACGTGACCGGGATCCTGAACGAGCATGAACGCACGTTGGCGTTCGCCGAAGTAGCGCTGGGCCAGATCAAATCGATGCGGCAACTCGCGATCCCGCGCAACTATGAAGTCTGGTACGTCTACGCGTCCGGGCAAAATGCCTCGCTCAACAAGGTCGTCAACGAGACGCTGGCGCTCCACGGCAAGCTGACCGAGGCCGATCTCGATCAGATCTACGAGACCTACCTTTCCCAGATCAGAACCACCGAACGCATCGACAAGGTCGGCGCGCGCGTCATCAACGAAATCGACGACGTGATGGGCCTGATCACCGAAGCGCTCGGGATGACCAGCAGTTTCGGCGACAGCCTCGCCGGCGCCAGCCGGAATCTTTCGATCGCGGACGACCGCGAACACATCAAGGCCGTGGTCGAGTCGCTGGTAAATTCCACACGCGAAATGCAGCAGACCAAGCAGGCGCTGGAAGAACGGCTGACCCAGTCGAAACAGGAGATCAGCCATCTCCAGCAGAACCTCGAGGCGATCCGGGCCGAGAGCCTCACCGACCCTCTCACCGGTCTCGGCAACCGCAAATATTTCGATCGCGCCATCGACGCCGCGGTCCGGCTTGCGACCGACCAAGGCGAGCCGCTGTCGCTGCTGATGCTGGATATCGATCACTTCAAGGCGTTCAACGACAGTTACGGCCATCTCACCGGCGACCAGGTGCTGCGGCTGGTGGGACAGTCGCTGAAGCAGACCGTCAATGGCCGCGATACCATGGCCCGCTATGGCGGCGAGGAATTCGCGGTCGTGCTGCCGAACACCGAGCTTGCGAAAGCGATGGCCATCGCCGAGCAGATCCGCCGCGCGGTGATGGCGCGAGAGCTGAAAAAGAAATCCACCGGAGAAATCCTCGGCCGCATCACCGTCTCGGTGGGGGTTTCGATGCTGCAACCGGGTGACGACATTGTAACCCTGATCGAACGCGCCGATGCCTGTCTCTACGCCGCCAAGCGCAGCGGCCGCAATCGCATCGTCAGCGAGGCCGACCCGGAATATTCGCCTGACAGCGAAGTTCAGGTCGCCTGAGGCGCTATTTCTTCCGCTTGACGTTCGCCTTCGCTGCAGCCTTCTTTTTCGAGGCCTTCTTTTTCGAGGCCTTCTTGGCTATTTTCTTTCCGGCCGCAACTTTTCTCGCCGGCTTCTTCGCCTTGCTGCGCTTGGTCACGGCAGCACGTTCGGCGGCGGCCAGCGCGGCCCTCGCCCAGCCCGTGAGTTCCTCCGGATCGTCGTAGAGCCGCTCCGGCAATTGCCAATACGAGTTGACGGTCACGGTCTTGGCGCGGGTTTGATATGAAAACGGCTTTGATCCTTCGGCCTCGAAACGAGGAATGGTCTCGTCGTCAGCCCGCAGATAAAGCCCGCCGCGCAGCGCCAGCGCGAAATTGGTTCCGTCTGCCGAAATGCCGAAACCGCTGAACATCCGGCGTATCGCAACCGGCCCGAAATCAGCGAACAGATCGATCAGGAAATCGCGGTCCATGGCGTACTGATCCCGGCATTCGCCGGGACGATCGCCGCAAGGCTGACCGTGATCAAAGCCCGACGGCGTGTGGCGCGTCTATTCAGCCTTCGAGCTTCGCCGGCGTAAGCTGCACGGATTCACCGCAGCCGCAGGCGCTGATCTGGTTCGGATTGTTGAAGATGAATTGCGCCTGCATCTTGTCGGCCTTGTAGTCCATCTCGGTGCCGAGCAGGAACAGCACCGCCTTCGGATCGACCAGGATTTTCACGCCCTTATCCTCGACCACCTCGTCGGTGGGGCGAACATCGTGGGCATATTCAACCGTGTAGGATTGACCGGCGCAGCCGCCGTTCTTGATTCCAACGCGTAACCCTACGATCTCGGAATCGGCGCGCTGTGTCAGTTCCTGAACCCGCAGAGCCGCGGCGTCAGTCAGGCGCATCACCTGCGGGCGGGGGCGCGGCTTGGGCTTGGCTGCCGGTACGGTCGGAGCTGGAGTCATGTCCGTCATTT
>JAQGJF010001093.1 GCA_028290765.1 Tardiphaga sp. | reverse complement strand
CCGATGGTGACGCGCTCCATCGCGTTCAAGACCCGGGGGTCGACGTGTCCAAGCGTGCCCTGATAGGCCCGGGTCGAATCCGAAAACCTGTCGCACAACACCCAGATGCCCTGCTCCAGCGCCGGCTTGATCACCGCATGGGCATGATCGTCGCGCGCCGCCACGAACAGCAATGTTTCCGCTTCCGGCCCCAGCAGTTTCCCCATGCCGGACAGCACCAGGTGACGAATGATCTCGGCGCCCGGCGAACCGCCGGGTTCACGGGTGACAATGGCCCGCAGCTTCGCCGCCGCCAGGCGGTCGGCCAGGATCCTGATCTGCGTCGACTTGCCCGAGCCCTCGCCACCCTCGAAGGTGATGAATCGCCCGCGGATCGGGGCCTTCCTGGCGGCGACCTGATTCATGTTCAGAGTTTCTCGGCGCCCGCACGGAACACCCCGATGACGAGCTCGCTGGCGCCATCGATGGCGCGCCGCATCGTCGATCCGGTCGCGATCGATTCAGCCGCATAGACCGGCGCTTCGACGGCAATATTGGGGCCGCGCCAGACCTTGATGACGCCAACCTGTTGCCCGGCCTCGACCGGGGCGCGGACCGGTCCATTATAGACCACGCGGGCAATCAGCTTGTCGGTGCCGTTCTTCTGCACCATCACCTTGACCGGCTCCTTGCTGGCCAGCTTCAGCGAGCGGCTTTCGCCGCCGAACACCTTGGCGAAGCCGACCTGCTGATCGGCGCCGAACAACGTCCGTGCCTCGAAATTGCGGTAGCCCCATTCGAGGATCTTCTTGGCCTCGGAGGCGCGATCGTCGGGATCGTCGAGACCGTTGATGACGACGATCAGCCGCAGCCCGTTCTGCACGGCGGAACCCACCATGCCGTAGCCGCCCTCCTTGGTGAAACCGGTCTTCAGGCCGTCGGCGCCGTCGAGCGAGGTCAGGAGCGGATTGCGGTTCTGCTGTCTAATCTTGTTCCAGGTGAACTCGCGCTCGCCGAACAGCTTGTAGAACTCCGGATAGGTCTGGATGATATGGCGCGCCAGCTTGGCCAGTTCGCGCACCGTCATCTTGTTGCCCGGATGAGGCAGGCCGTTGGAATTGGCGAAGGTCGATTGCGTCAGGCCGAGTTCGCGCGCCCGCTTGGTCATGATCTCGGCGAAGGCGACCTCGTTGCCGGCCATGCCTTCCGCCAGGATCATGCAGGAATCGTTGCCGCTCTGGATGATCGCGCCGTGCAGCAGATCATCGACCGGAACGCGGCTGTGCAGCGCCGCGAACATCGTCGATCCGCCGGCGGGGGCACCGCCCTTGCGCCAGGCATTTTCGCTGACGAGGTATTGGTCGGTGAGTTTGACGTCGCCCTGCTTGATGGCGTTAAACACCACCTCCGCGGTCATCAGCTTCATCATGCTGGACGGCGCGCGCAGCTCGTCGGCGTTCTTTTCGAACAGCACGCTGCCGCTGGAAGCCTCTATCAGGATCGCGGTCGGCGCATCGGCATCGTACCCCTCGTCCGCCGGCTTCTTGGCGCCCTGCACGCTGTTGTTGGCGGCATAGGCCGCGCCGCCGAGCGCAATGGCGATGGCGACGATGCCGGCCAGCAGACCGCGCCAGCGGCGCGTTGCCCTGGAAGCGAATCCGTCAGACGGTAACGAGTTGATGGCCATGGACCCTGCCCTGCGTAGCGCGTTCTAACAGCTGGAGGCAGCGCGAACAACGCGGACCTTCGCGGACGGCGAGGCTGCTTGCCGATTGCGGGAAAGCTCCGCCGACCCTAACCTATCTCGATACTTGGCCTCATGAAATCTCTCAAACAAGGCGTAAAAGCGATGCCGACCTCGCGGACCGTATCGGTCAACGGAATCGAGATGTTTCTGCGCTAACAGGGCGACGGTCCGCTGGCGATTCTGTGTCACGGCTGGCCGGAGCTGTCGTATTCCTGGCGGCACCAGATCCCGGCGATCGCCGAGGCGGGTTTTCATGTCGTCGCGCCGGATATGCGCGGCTTCGGCCGCAGCGGCGCGCCGGACGATATCGGGGCCTACAGCATTTTCGACCTGGTCGGCGACATGGTCGCGCTGGTCGCCGCGCTCGGATACAAGCAGGCCGCGATCATCGGCCATGACTGGGGTGCGCCGGTGGCCTGGCATGCCGCGCTGTTCCGGCCCGATCTGTTCTCCGCCGTGGCCGGCCTCAGCGTTCCGCCGCCATGGCGCGGTCGCGGCCGGCCCCTCGACACCCTGCGCGAGGCCGGCATCAACAATTTCTATTGGCAGTATTTCCAGCCCCCAGGCGTCGCGGAACGCGAGTTCGAGCGCGACGTCGGTCTGACCATGCGCACCCTGCTCGGCCGTGGATTCTCCGATCCGGCCGCGTCGCTGTTCGTCGAGGACGGCAAGGGGTTTCTCGGCGACGCCACGCTCGATCGACCCTTGCCGGATTGGCTCGGCGAAGCCGACCTCGCGCATTTTATCGAGACTTACCGAAAGTCCGGCTTCCGCGGCGGTTTGAACTGGTATCGCAACATCGACCGCAACTGGGAATTGACCGCACCCTGGCAAGGCGCGCAGATCCGACAACCCTCGCTGTTCATCGCCGGATCGAAGGATTCGGTGATCACCGGCCTGATCGGCGCCAAGCGCGTCGCGGAGCTGGAGCGGGTGCTGCCGAACCTGAAGCAAAAGCTGATCGTCGACGGCGCCGGCCACTGGATCCAGCAGGAGCGCCCGGAAGAGGTCAACGCAGCGCTGATCGGGTTTTTGAAAGAGGCCATTGGCGAGTGGTCGTAGCCCGGATGAGCGGAGCGATATCCGGGTCACTGGGCTGAAAGCTAATACAGCCCGCGGCCGGACAGCAATTCGATCGGCGGCCCGCGCTCGTCGGCCGGTTGGTAGGCGGCGACCGGTCTCGAGGTCTGCGGCACATAATTGCCGTCTTCGTCGTACGATACGGCGCGGGCATTTTCCGGAGCGCGCCGGACGGATCGCGTGCGGCCCGACGCCGACATTTCCGAGGTGGCATTGAGCGAGGCCATGTCCGCCGAATTATTGCCGAGCGTATAGGGTCTTCCCTCCGGCATCGGAACCTCGCCGCGGATGGAACGGCCCGATGTGGGCAGCTCGGGCACGAAGGGCCGGGCCGAGGCGACCCGCACGGTCGATGGCGACGGCGCCGGCTCTCCGGTGCGCAGCGTGGCCACCAGCTGCCGATCATCGGAGCCTTCCAGCGGCGCCCGGGCGACATATTCGACCCGCACCCGCGCGACGCCATTGCCTTTGAATTCAAGTAGTTCCGCCGCTCTGTTCGAAACATCGATCAGGCGATTGCCATGATACGGCCCGCGGTCATTGACGCGGACGATCAGCGACTTGCCATTGCTCAGATTGGTCACCCGCGCATAGCACGGCATCGGCAATGTGGGATGCGCCGCCGTCAGCGAGGCCATGTCGAACACTTCGCCATTGGCGGTCAGCCGGCCATGGAAATCGTCGCCATACCAGGAGGCCATGCCTTCTGCGCGATAGCCGAGGTCTTCCTCGGGAACGTAGACCCGGCCGGCCACGGTATAGGGCTTGCCGACGCGATATGTGCCGCCGCCCTTCGGTACCGGCTCGCCGAAAGCGACCACCCGGGGGCTACTCGACACGCCGTATTTGGGGTCCACGCGGCTGAATTTGCCCGAGGCGGCGCAATTCGCCAGCAACAGACACGCGCCTGCGGCCGCAACGGCCCGCGCGGCCCGGCCAACAGGATCTGATGTTCGAATCCCCATACGCCCCAATACCATTCCGGTGACCGCGTGCCTACTTGGGAGGCGAGAAACGGTCAGCAACTCTGATGCGGCCCACTTCCGCACCAAGGTGTGAACATATCGCAGAGGGAACGCGGCGGAAATGGGGTCAAGCCTGCCGTGGTAAACCAATGGTTCCTTTTCACCGCGTCGCGTTGACCGCTATCCACTTCCGGTGCGCCGGGGGTTTGGGAGCGGTTTTGCGGCAAGTTCGGCGCGGGCGGATGATGCGCGAGCGGTAGCACGCTGCAGGCAGCCGGGCGGGTTCCCGTAATGGAACCAAAAATACTTTTGAACATAACGGGTTATCGCGAAAATCGGATGAAAGAATCATTCTCGATTTACGGCTGCCCCGCTAAATCGAGCCATGAAAAAACTCATGCGCGATTTTTTGATCGACGAAACCGGCGCGACAGCCATCGAGTATGGGTTGATCGCCGCGGGGATTTCCCTGGCGATCATCGTCATGATCAACACGCTCGGTACCACGCTGAACACCAAGTTCACGTCGATCAATTCGAAGATCAAGTGAACGGGTAAGGCGGCGCCCGTACGGCCTAATCCGACGAGTTGATGTACGGCCCGTACAGGACGTCCTGGCTCCATTCGTAGACCTTCACGACGAAGGCCGCTCCGGCGATGACGCATGCGAGAAACAAGATCGTTTCAAAGACCATGTTACATGCTCCCCATCACCGAGGTGAGCGTCATCACCACCGCCGCGAGCCCGAGCGACAGGTAGATGTCCTTTGCCGTCACGGCCCGCATGGCCATCGCCAGGCCGGATCGGTCGGTTGGTTTCTTGTTCAAGTTAGCCCCCGCTTTTTCTTGATGGGTCCTTGATAGCTGCGAAATTTTAAAATCCCGTCCGCGAAATGGCTCAGATTTCAACCCAGCCGCTACCGCGGGTTAACCACGCATTGTCACGTTTCGTCAGTAAACTGTCTGATGTCGGAGACCCCTCGCCTTCAAGGGTCAAGATCGATTTGGCTGGCTATCGCCACGCAATGCGCGCAGCACTGACTTGCGACGATGGATTCGCCAGACAAGACCGGGGCCTCCAAATGAGCGAGCGACTTGAAACCCTGAGGAAAGCGCGCGAGCGCATGGTCGAAGATCGCGATGCTTTCGCGAAAGTGCTCGCAGCCCCGTTCGATCGCGACAAGGCCGAGCGGGCGCGGGTCAAATTCACCGAAATTCAGGTGCTGATCGATGCCATCGACCGGGCGATCGCGGGTGAAAAAGCCTGACGGACCCGGCCGGAGGGCTGCACCGGTCCGCGTTCAACGGCTCAGGGCGACGTCCCTGAATGCGCTCACCAGAGGCTGCTCGAGTTGGCCGCGCATGTTGCGGAGGATGTCATACGCCGTTTCCCGGAGCATCGCGGGCCGGTAGCGCCGATCCTCGATCAGGGCGGCGAAGATATCCGAGATCGTCAATATCCGAACCATGTCGGTGATGCTGGCCGCTCCGAGCGCATCGGGATAGCCGCTGCCGTCGAGGTATTCGTGATGGTGCCGAACCGCATCCAGGATTTCCAGGGAGATGCCGGCGGTCCCCTTGAGCGCTTCATATCCAGCCGCCGGATGGGTTTCGACCAGCGCGCGTTCGTCGGCGTCGAGGCGTCCCGGCTTGTCGAGCACCGCGACCGGGATGATGGCCTTGCCGATGTCGTGGAACATCGCCGCGCAATACAATCGCTGAATATCGCGTCTGGCGAGGCCGAGACTCAGTCCGAAATCGACCGCGACACCGGTGACCAGCAGGCAGTGCTGGTAGGTGCCCTCATGGTGGCGCCGCACTGTTTCGAGCCAGTCCGACAGCCCGTCACAGGCGACACTGTCCGCGATCTTGCTCCCGGCCTGCTGCGTGCCGAGAACATCGACAGGCTTGCCGTCCAGCACGGCGGAGAACATGGCAGCAAGCGCCACCGCGCCCGAGGAGGCCGCGGCCTGCGTATCGCTCACGACGTCGCGTAAAAAAATGTCGCCCGGAACATCGTCATTCAGCTGCACCAGCAGATCCGGCTCGCTCACCGGATTGAACAGCACGCGCGTCGCCCCGAGCGCATAGGCCTGGACGACCAGCAAATGGGTCTTCCGGTCGATCAGAAAGATCCGCTTGCGGGCGCTTCTGATGGTTTTTTCGGCTTCCTTGATCGGCGCAATGTTGCCGACATTGCGAAGGTCCGCGGCGATGATGACGGCATCGAACGCCTGGCCCGGCTTTTTTCCGTCTTCCAGCAAGGCACAGCTGACCCGGTATCGCGGCTCCAGTATCGCGCGCAGATCCGCAATTTTACGCGGACTGTCCGCAATGACATGAACGGACAGGCTGCCCGCCCTGTTGCTGCCGCGTCGCGTCTCGGGGGTTTTCTGCAGCATGGCGACTTTCGCTTGCTTGCGATTTCGAGGTGACCCTCCTTATCGGTCATGTAGAGTTAAGAAGAATGCGCAAGCGGGCCTACGTACAACTACCGGTGCTTTGCTGGATGTTTCTACGTCGTCCCCGAGCATGCCGGGACCCAGAACCCCTGCCGTCGATGGCGGACGAAGGCATGACGGATTCCTGGTGGCCACGGGCGACATCGACGCTCAGATCCATCACGCCTTCCCGCCTCCGTCGCCGGAACAAAATCCTATTGGCTGTCGTTGCACTCCAGCAAGGAGGAAGCCCGATGCCCAAGGAAAACGACCTCGAAGGCCAGCAGGATCAGGGCGGCAAGCACGGCGGCCAGAAAGGCATGCCCAAATCCGAGCCGCGGCCCAAGATCGAAATTCCCGGCCGCGATCGGGCCGATGTGGATACGCCGAAACCGATGCCGGAATGACGGCATTCGACCCTTCCCCCTTCGCCCTACCCCTGCTAAGTCGCTGATCTCCGGAAGGGTGGCCGAGCGGTTTAAGGCACCGGTCTTGAAAACCGGCGTGCCTGCAAGGGTACCGTGGGTTCGAATCCCACCCCTTCCGCCAGTATGCTGTTCTTCCCTGATCGCTGACATACGGAAACCCAAAAAAGATCAGTGCTTTCCCGGATTTGGTGTCTTTTATTGTGCACCACTGTTCGTGACTATCAGCGCGCTGTTCGTGGTTTTTCCCCGTGAGTTTGGCGGACGGTTTGATCGGAGGAACACATGGCTGGAAGGCTCCAACCCTTGGGCGTCGCCCGAGAGGTCACCCCCGGGAAATACCCCGATGGTGAAGGCCTATATCTCATCGTCGCTGGCCCGACATCGCGGAACTGGTCTTATCGGTATTGGATCGGCGGCAAAGAGCGCTGGCATGGGCTCGGCTCGCTGAACGACGTCTCGTTGAAGGATGCTCGGATCAAGCGCGATACAGCTCGCGAGCAGGTGCGCGCCGGCGTCGACATCGTGCAGGCGAAGCGATCGGCCAGGGAAGTGGCCAAGGCATACTTTGCCACCGCCGCGGCGCCGACGTTCCAGAAATGTGCTGTAAAATATATCGAGGACC
>JAQGJF010001060.1 GCA_028290765.1 Tardiphaga sp. | reverse complement strand
CCAGTCGATCCGTTCCAGCCGCGCGCCGTTGCCGAGGTGAAACCGCGCCACCGAATCGATCATGCGGCCCTTGGGGGTCTTGGCCTTGAGGAAATAATACGCCGCCAGCGGTTCGATCACCGGACGCAGTTGCGCGACCAGTTCCGGATCGTCGACCCAGTCCGGATCGTCGAGATGCTTGAGCAGCGGCCGCTCCTCTTCGGACACCGGCAAATAGGGCGTGCTCTTCATCCACTGCAGGAAGCCGGGGACCGGCGACAGTGTCACGAAATTTTCCAGCTTCGGCAGTTCGCGGCGCAACTCCTCGACCACCTGCTTGATCAGGAAATTGCCGAACGAGATGCCGCCGAGCCCGCGCTGGCAATTGGAGATCGAATAGAACACCGCGGTGCGGGCGCGCTCGATCGGCACCGGCTGGCGGTCCTCGGCCAGCAGCGGCGCGATGGCGCCGGGAATCGTTTCGGTCAGCGCCACTTCGACGAAGATCAACGGCTCGTCGACCAGCGCCGGGTGAAAGAACGCGTAGCAGCGACGGTCGACCGGATCGATGCGGCGGCGCAGATCGTTCCAGTCGTGAATTTCATGCACCGCTTCGTAGCGGATGACTTTTTCCAGAATGATGGCGGGGGTCGACCAGTCGATCCTGCGCAGCACCAGAAACCCCCGATTGAACCATGAGGAAAGCAAATGTACGACGTCGCGATCGAGCGCAACAAGATCCTTGTGGCCGCTCTTCACATTCAGGAGATCGGCCCGCATCGCCACCAATTCGCTGGTTGCGCCGGGAGCGCGGTTCAATCGGCGGAACAGTTCCTGGCGCCGCGGCTCCGAGGCGAAGTGAAGATCGCTGGCGCCGTCTTCGGTGGGCGCCGCACGCCAGCTCTCGATCGCCTGCATCAGCCTTGATTGATCCGGCCCATAATGACGCGCCAGCGTTTCGAAAAACGTGACGCGGCCGGCCTCATCGAGATGCTGGTAGCGATCCAGCACCTCGCGTGCCATCGCGGTGCCGGACGCCTCGCCGCGGCCGGACAACAGCGCCTCGCACAATTCGATCAGTTCCGACGCCGTCTGCCTGGCGTCCGATGACCCGCCGCGCCGCAGCAGAGTACGGCCGCGCTCCGATATCGACGTCAGGAGGTCCGAGAAGAAGGCATTGTTCATGGTTGATTCGCCCTGTCCGGCCGAGCCGCCGGATCAGGATAATATAGGGCACGGCACGAGGATTGCGCCACTGCTCGGTGCATAAAAGAATTGCAAGTGGGTGGGTGGAAAACCTCATTGTCAGGAGGACCTCGTAGCCCGGATGAGCGAAGCGATATCCAGGAGCTCCGTTGCGTGGCTTCCCGGATGTCGCTTCGCTCATCCGGGCTACGGGTTGTTCGCCCGGCTGTTGATCAACAAATCCAGCGCCGACTTGATGGTGGCGCGCTGCTCCTCGGTGAACTGGCTCATGAGCTCGGCTTCATGGGCCTCGGCAGCGCGCTGCGCCGGCTTGACGCGGGCGCGGCCTTTCGCGGTCAAATGAAGGGTGACGCGACGCCGATCGTCGCTGGTGCCGCGGCGATTCAATAATTCGTCGCGCTCCATCCGGTCCAGCACCTTGGTGAGGCCGGGCTGTTTCATCAGCGCCATCGCCGCGAGTTCGCCGACCGACAGCCCCTCGACATCCATCAGGCAGGCCAGCACCCGCCATTCCGGCACCGACAGGTCCCAGTTTTTCAACGTGGCGTGAAACTCGCTGGAGACGATGAAGCTGGCGCGCGCCAGGAGATAGGCCAGGTAATTTCGCGCGAAGCTGGTGCAGGCCAGTTGCGCGTTCGCGGCCTTGTCGTTGGCAGATTTGCCGTTCGCAGGCTTTTCTCGCGCCATGTCGTTTCGCGCCACCGGATGCCGACCTGTGCTTTGACGGTTGTGCTTTAACGTTCAAAATATTCCTTTTCATATAACATGGCGGCTCCTATGCTCCAACGGGTTTTCGGGTGAAGGTGGAGAACAGGCATGCTGGCGGACCGCATCGAGGGCAAATGGATCGACGCGTTCTGCGAGATTTTCGAGCGCTGCGCCGTCAAACCCGGTGATACCGCGGCCATCCTGTCCGAGACCCAGTCGCGCGCACTCAATATCCATCTGGCTGAACTGGCGCTGCTGCGCATGGGCGCCAAGCCGTTTCACATCGTGGTGCCGACGCCGCGCAACAAGCAGATCGTCCCGGTCCGCTCCACCGGCGCTTCCGAGGCGATCGGCCGGCTGGCGCCAGTGGTCAGCGCGCTGGCGCAGGCCGGCTTCGTGGTCGACTGCACCATCGAAGGGTTGATGCACGCGGTGGAGACGCCGGAGATTCTCAAGGCCGGCGCGCGGATCCTGGTGATCTCCAACGAACACCCCGAAGCGCTGGAACGCATGGTGCCCGATAGCGGCCTCGAAAAACGTGTCCGCGCGGCGGCAAAAATGCTGCGCGGAACCAGGCGCATGCGTGTCACGTCGAAGGCGGGGACCGATCTCGACGTCGACATGATCGGCGCCTCGACCGTCGGCGTCTGGGGCTGGACCGACAAGCCCGGCACGCTGGCGCACTGGCCGGGCGGCATCGTGGTGAGCTTTCCTAAAAGCAAAACCGTCAACGGAACGCTGGTGATGGCGGCGGGCGACATCAACCTCACCTTCAAGCGCTATCTGGCCTCGCCGATCACCATGACGCTGAAGGACGACTACGTCGTTGATCTACACGGTGAGGGCGCCGATGCCGCCATGATGCGCGCTTATCTGGCGGCCTGGGGCGACCGCGAGGCCTATGCGGTGTCGCATGTCGGCTGGGGCATGAATCCGGGCGCGCGCTACGAAGCGCTGTCGATGTACGACCAGCGCGACACCAACGGCACCGAGCTGCGCGCCGTCGCCGGCAATTTCCTGTTCTCCACCGGCGCCAACGAATTCGCCGGCCGCTATACCGCCGGGCATTTCGATTTGCCGATGATGGGCACGACGATCGAACTCGACGGGGTGGCTGTGATCCGCGAGGGCGTGCTGCAGGATGTGTTTGGGTAGGGTAGCAAACAACCTCTCCCCGTCATTGCGAGGAGCGTAGCGACGAAGCAATCCAGTTCTTCCTTGTGGCCCCTGGATTGCTTCGCTTCGCTCGCAATGACGTTGAGAGGCCTCACACCACCGGCGGCCGAGCCAATCCGAAATGCTTCAACAAATCCACAAACGCCGCGAGGCGTTGTTCGCGGTAGGCGTCGACATCCATGTCGGTATAGTCGAGGAATCCCTGGCCGGTACGCAGGCCGATCTTTCCCTCCGCCATGTTGCGGCCGATGATCTCGGGCGCAGCGTAGCGGTCGCTGTTCAAGGCGCCGGTAAGGTAGCGGCTGGCGTAATGCAGGATGTCGCCGCCGCCCCAGTCGATGAATTCCAGCAGCCCGAGCACCGCGAAGCGGAACCCAAAGCCGTATTTGATCGCCTTATCGATGTCGTCGGCACTGGCGACGCCTTCTTCCACCATCCGCGCCGCCTCGTTCATGGCCAGCGCCTGGATCCGCGGCACGATGTAGCCCGGCGTCGCCGCGCAGACGACGGGCACTTTGCCGATGCCTTCCAGCATCGCTTTCACGCGCGCGGTGATGGCGGGATCGGTCTTGGCGCCCGGCGACAATTCGACCAGCGGCACCAGATAGGCCGGGTTGAGCCAATGCGCATTGAGGAAACGCGCGGGATGTTCGACCGCGCTCGAGATGTCGTCGACCAGGATGGTCGAGGTGGTGGAGGCGATGATCGGCGCGGGGCCGGCGAGCGATGAAGCCCTGGCCAGCGCCTCGCGCTTGAGATCGAGCACCTCCGGCACGCCTTCGAAGATTACCGTCGCGCCGCTCAGCGCCGCACCGGCGTCGGCTTCCGGCACCACGCGCACGCGGGTCATGATGCCGTCGACATCGGTCGCGGTCATCAGCCCGAACCGCGACAGGCTCATCAGCGTCTTGCGGATCTCGCCCAGCGCTTCGTCGGCAAGCTTTGCGAAGGCCGTCGCGTCACGCGGCTTGAAATCGACAATGGCGACGCTGTGGCCGGCATAGGCGAACGCCACCGCGATTCCGCGGCCCATGCGGCCGGCGCCGAGGCAGGCGATGGCGGGCAGGGTAGTCATCGGGCAAATCCCTCGCGCAGCAGCTTCTGCAGGCCCTCACGGTCCAGCCCGCCAAGCCCAAGACTCGCCAACGTCCGCCCGCCCTGCAAAAAGTCTTCGCCACAGACCGCGCCGCCGATGGCGAGAAATGATTTCATCAGCGGCGTGGCGATGCCCGCCAGCGTCGCCGCCGAGACCATGAAGGACAGCCCGACGCGGAGGTCTTCGCGCATGTAGCGATGCTCGGTCAGCACGATCTGTTCGCGCCAGTCACCGGAATCGGTCAGCCGGTCGTGCGAGCCGCGGCCATACATCCATTCTTCGCCTTCACGGGCGTAGTGATGCGCCAGCGGAAAATGCGGGGCGCCATAGCCAAAAGCCTCGCGCACCGCGATGCGTTCGGCGTCGAGCGCGTCGGTAACGCGGCGGATCGCCGGTTGCGTGCCTTCCTTGTGGATGTCCCAGCGTTCGAAATGTTCCATCGGCCCGGCATTCATCACGATCAGCGGCGGATGGATGATCGGCCCCGCATTCATCAGCGCGCCGGACAGCGCATCGCCGCAGGGCTCGATCGCGCCGGGAAACGCCCGGCCGATGACAGCGAGTGCGTGCTCCGACGCGGGCAAGGGAAACACCCCGGTCGGCAGTCGCTTGGCGCGGATGGTGATGGCGACTTCAAACGGACCGTGCTTGCGCGCCAGCCATGGCAGCGTGCCGGTCTCGGCAAACGCGGCGGCGGCATGATTGCCGCAATCATGCATCGCCTTGGCGAAGATCATCGAGCCGAAAGTGGCCGGCGGCAGGAACACCACCTGGCCGTCTTTGAGGTGTGGCGCGAGCAGGGCGGCGATATCGGCCTGCGCGAACGCCGGCGTCGGGCAGACAATCAGGTCGGCATCGCGGACGGCCTGCGCGATATCCGTCGTCACCAGTGCCAACTGCACGTCGTGGCGGCCTTTCGCGTCCTTGACGACGATGCGCGAGCCGGCCGCGCGATGCGCCTCCACGGCGGCGGTGTCGCGCCGCCACAGCCGGACGTCGTGGCCATGGAGTGCGAAATCACCCGCCGTTGCAAACGAGCCGTTGCCGCCGCCGAGAACCGCGATACGCATTCAGTATGTCCCCCGAGTAGAACCCTACGTTCGTCATGGCCGGGCTCGTCCCGGCCATCCACGACTTTCTTGCTGTGCTTCTACAAAGACGTGGATGCCCGGGACAAGCCCCGGCATGACGCGTGGAAAGGCATCGCCTCAGTCATTGCTCCCGCCTTTCCGCCATCTGCTTCAACCGGAAATGTTGCACCTTGCCCAGCGCCGTCCGCGGCAGCTCTTCGACGAAGATGATGTCGCGCGGCACCTTGAAGCGGGCGAGCTGGGTCAGCACGTGGGCTTTCAAGCCCTCCGCATCCACGGTGCCGCCGGCGCGGCGGATCACATAGGCTGCCGGCACTTCCTGCCATTTCGGATCGGGATGGCCGATCACGCCGCAGTCCACGACCTGCGGATGTTCGAGCAGCACCCGCTCGACTTCGGCCGGATAGATGTTCTCGCCGCCGGAAATGATCATGTTCTTCTTGCGGTCGTGCACCCAGAAATAACCGTCGGCATCGCGGCTGCCGATGTCGCCGGAGCGATACCAGCCGTCATGCAGCGCCTCCCGCGTGGCGGCTTCATTGCCCCAATATTCGAAGAACACATTGGGGCCGCGCATGGCGATTTCACCGACGCCCTGCGGTGGCACCTCATGGCCGGTATCGTCGATCACCTTGGCTTCGCAGCACAGGCCCGGCAGCCCGGTCGAACCGGTGCGCGTCAGGTCGCCGCCGAGCCTGGTGTAGACGGCAATGGGACAGGTCTCGGTCGAACCATAGACCTGCAGCACCGGCACGCCGCGCGCGGTGACGCGATCGATCAAATGCTGCGGCACGATGGTCGAGCCGGTGGAGATCGCCTTGAGCGAGGAGAGATCGGTCGAAGCCCATGCCGGATGATCGGTCACCGCCTGGATGATCGCCGGCACCAGCACCGTCAAACTCGGGCGATCGCGGGCAAACGCGGCGAGTGCCGTGTCCGGCGTGAAGCGGGAATGGATCGTCACGGTGGCGCCGTGATGCAGCGCCGGCGTGGTCTGGATGTTCAATCCGCCGACATGGAAGAACGGCAGCACGGTCAGCACGTGATCGCTGGAGGTGAGGCCATGCATGTGCTGGCTCATCACCCCGTTCCACAGCAGCGCCTCCTGGCGCAGCACCGCGCCCTTC